>CAZRSI010000092.1:0-10391 GCA_964602575.1 uncultured Anaerolineae bacterium | reverse complement strand
TGGCTACTTTGCGGGCGATTCCCGTCGCGTGAACCACGTTCACCACCCGGTCTACGTCCTTGTAGGCCTCGGGTGCTTCCTCGGCCAGGCCCTTCCAACTGCCGCCTCGCACGACGATCCCCCTTCCCGCTAACTCGTCCTGTACATCTCGTCCTCGGATCTTCCTGGTGGCTGCGCGGCGGCTCATGACCCGCCCTGCCCCGTGGCAGGAGGTGCCAAAGGTCTTGTCCATGGCCTCGGCTGTGCCCACCAGGACATAGGAGGCCGTGCCCATGTCTCCGGGGATGAGAACCGGCTGCCCCACGTCTCGATAGTCAGTAGGCAACGCCTCCATCCCTGGCCCGAAGGCCCGCGTGGCCCCCTTGCGGTGAATGACCAGTTTGGTAAGCTTGCCGTCTATAGGGTACTCCTCTACCTTGGCGATGTTGTGAGCCACATCGTAGACCTGGGTTAGCTCCCGGTCTTTGACCACGCCGGCCAGCACATCCTCCATCACCAGGCGCACGCGGTGGGCCAGGATCTGGCGGTTGGCCCAGGCGTAGTTGGCAGCACAGGCCATAGCGGTGAAGTAATCGCGTCCTTCCGGCGAATCGAAGGGAGCGCAGACCAGCTCTCGGTCGGGTAGCTTGATGCCATATTTGGTCACTGCTTGCTGCAGGTTGCGCACGTAGTCGGTGCACACCTGATGACCCAGGCCACGCGAGCCGGTGTGAATCCAGACCACCATCTGGCCCTTGAACAGGCCGAAGGCTTCCGCCACTTCTTCGTCGTAGACTTCCTGCACCTCGGCCACCTCGATGAAGTGGTTGCCTGAGCCCAGGGTACCCAACTGATCTCGACCCCGCTTCTTGGCCCTTTCGCTAACCGCCCCCGCCTCGGCCCCGGCCAATGTTCCTCGCTCTTCGGTGTGCTCTAGGTCATCCTTCGTGCCGTAACCTTGACTCACAGCCCAGGCCGCCCCCTTCTCCAGGACCTCATCCATCTGTCGTCCGGTAAGACGGACATCCCCACCTCGGCCCACTCCGCTGGGCACGCCTCGGAAGAGAGCATTGACAATATCCTCCATGATGGGTTTGACCTCCTCGGCCAGGATGTTGGAGCGCAGCAACCGCACACCACAGTTGATATCGTAACCCACGGCGCCGGGCGAGATGATCCCGTCAGAGGTCCTAGAAGGAATCACTCCGCCAATAGGAGGGCCGTAGCCCTGGTGGATGTCCGGCATGGCCAGGGTGTACTTGACCACGCCGGGCAGGGTGGCGGTGTTCACCAACTGCTCGACGGAGCGATCCCGCAACGCTGTCTCCAGAAGCTCTTCGTCGGCGTACAGACGAGCTGGCACCCGCATGTCGGGCCGAAACTCCTTGGGGATCTCGTAGACGTACTCCTCAACTTTCCTGAAATCCTTCTTGCTAACCACTTTTTCCTCCTTTACACATCAAACACGATGGTGGCCACGAGGCCGCTAGCTGTCTCCTCAATGGCGAGATTGTGGAATGTGGCTGCTTTGATGTCCTTGGTCTTATATTTGGTTGGCTTGCCTGCTACATGGGCTTCGAGTTTGGTGGGTGAGAGGGTCTTGATGGCAAATTCCGAGTATGTTTCCCCCTCTACTTCGTGGAGGTAGATTAGCTCGTTCAGCCAGTCCACCAGCAGACCTTCGTAATCGGTGCCCTCCAGTTTCACCTCTCGCTCACAGGTTGGACCGTCGGGAGATGGCTCGGCCATCGTGGTGAACAAGCCGTGGGCGGCGTTGACGAAAAGCTCCTTCGCGTCTCGCCCGTAGGCTCTTATGGCCAGATCGGCTGTGTGCTCGATCTCCTCAAATCTTTCGCTCATTTCTCCTCCCCCAAAATACGGCGAGCCTGGGCGATGTCCCGCTCTATCTGGGCCTTTAACTTCTCAACATCGGTGTAACGTCGTTCTTCGCGCAGACGCTCCACGAACTCCACCACCAGGTCGCAGCCGTAGATGTTCTCGGTGAAGTCTAAGATGTGCACCTCCACGATGCGCTCGCCACCGGTCTCGAAACTAGGTCGCACGCCAACGTTGGCCACGCCCTGGTGCTGCTCCTCCCCTAGCCTGACGTAGACAGCGTAGATTCCGTCGGCGGGGACGACCCGCTCTTTCCGAACCTCCAGATTGGCAGTGGGGAAGCCTAGGCAATGTCCCCGTTGGCTTCCGCGCACCACCTCACCAGCCAGGCTGGGATACCGCCCCAGCAGTTGAGCAGCTTGACGTACTTTCCCTTTGAGTATCAAGGAGCGAATATGGGTGCTAGATATGATCTGCCCCTGCCAGGTTAGGGGCTCGATAACCTGCACTGTGAAACCTAGCTCTCGCCCCAGGGCGCGCAAAGCCTCCACATCTCCCTCGCGGGCGCGTCCCAGGGCGAAATCCGCCCCCACCCACAGTTCCGCCATATGCAGGTGCCGGCAGACCCGGCCAATGAAGTCCTTGGCGGGGGTTTGTGCCATCTCCCGATCGAAGGGTAGAATGGCCAGGAGGTCCAGATCCAGCTTTTCCAGGATGGCAGCCTTCTCCCCTGGGGTGCTCAGATAAAGAGTTGGGTTGTAAGGCGAAAGCACAGCGTCGGGATGGGGGTAGAAAGTGATCAGGCCAGCCAGACGTCTGGTTTGCCTTGCTTTATCAACCATTTGCCGGATCAGGTGCTGATGCCCCCGATGGATGCCGTCAAAGGCTCCGATGGTGATGATTGTTTCGCTGTTCAGATTGACGGAGGAGAGGTCATCAATGATTTCCATCGTTCATCGCTTCAGCATATTAGCTTGATCGCCGAAGGTCTCCTGATCGAAGCGAAGAGGCTCGGTCAGAGACCTTCAGCCATTGCGCCTCTGAACCCTAGTCCTGATCCCTCCCAAATACCTTCTTCGGCTGCCAGAGCCCCGTTCGGGGGTCGTGCCTCAGGATGGCAATGAATTCCCCTTTTGAGGAGTAAGCGCGGCGAAGCTCTCCTTTCTCACGGGCGGCAGGGCCTTGAACCTGCTGGCCGTGGCGGATGCGTTTCTCCGTCTCGCCATCAACGATCATAGGCTCAAGATCCAACAGCGCTTCGTCCAAAGGATACAAGAGCTTACGCCAATCTCCCTGCGCCCACACCTTTTCCAACTCATCCAGGCTCACCGCTGTCTCAAGGGTGAAGTGGCCGCTGGCCAGGCGGGTCAGGCTCTGCAGGTGGGCGCCACAGCCCAGCTTCTGGCCCAGGTCGCGGGCCAGGGCGCGAATGTAGGTACCTGGCGAGCATTTCACCCGAATGGTTAGCGATGGTGGCGTCCAATCGAGCAGTTCAATGTTGTGAATCTCGACCGATCGAGGTTCTCGCTCCACAGTGATACCCTGGCGAGCCAGCTTGTACAAGGGTGTACCTTTGCGCTTCAAAGCCGAATACATGGGCGGCACTTGCTGGATAGAGCCCACGAAGGAAGACAATGCCTCCCGCACCTCATCTTCGCTTACATTAACTTCTGCGGTAGCTGTCACCTCGCCCTCGGCGTCGTGGGTGTCGGTGCTCACCCCCAGGCGAATTTGTGCTTGATAGACCTTGTCCGAGGCCATGAGATACTCGGCTACTCGAGTGGCCTGACCCAGACAGACAAGTAGCACGCCAGTGGCTAAGGGATCGAGGGTGCCGGCATGGCCCACCCGGCGTTGGCCACTGATCTGCCGCACTCGATCTACCACATCGTGGGATGTCATCCCTGCAGGCTTGTTTATGTTCAGGATGCCAGAGGCTTGCGGTTTCTTCAAGCCCTCCCCTCACTTGGCATGCTCTTGGTCGTGCTCTTCCAGATGAATTTCCTCCAAAAGCTGAAAGATGCGCTCGCCTCGTTCTATCGATTCGTCTAGGAGGAAGGTGAGCTCCGGCATATACCGCAAGGACAGGCGTGAGGCCAATTCCCGACGGAGGAAGCTGGTTGCGCGATTGAACCCTTCCATTACCTCTTGCTTGTTTCCCAGGGTGCTGACGTAGATGTATGCATGGCGTAGATCGGCACTTACCTTAACTCCGGTGATGGTCACGAAGTTGAGCCGTGGATCGCTGACCTTCTTCTCCAACAGATCGCCTAATTCGTGTTGAATAAGACTGCTGACTTGCTTTTGACGACGAGTATTCATTGTTCATCCCCCCGAGCTTTAAGCCTGGGACGTCTATCTTTCTTTTTCCTTCTCATACAATTCTATGAGGTCACCTTCTTCGAAATCGTGAAAGCCCTCCAGGCCCACGCCGCATTCAAACCCCTCTCTGACCTCCTTGACATCCTCCGTGAAACGCTTTAAAGACGAAACCCGGCCATCGTAGACTACCTTACCGTTTCGCCTTATCCGGGCGAGGGAATTACGGGTTATGTGGCCATCGGTTACGTAGACGCCAGCGACTTTGCCCACGCGGGGAATCGAGAAGACAGCTCTTACCTCAGCATGACCTGTGACCACTTCCCTGTAAACGGGCTCCAAGAGTCCTTTGAGCGCTTTATCTACGTTGTCAATCAATTTGTAGATGACATCATAAAGGCGGATATCTACTCTCTCGGCTTCTGCTGAGCGCTTTGCCGCAGGGTCTACCTGCACGTTGAAACCCACGATGATGGCTCGAGATGCAACTGCCAGCATGACATCGGATTCGTTAATGTTGCCTGTTCCTGTGTGGAGGATGTTCACTTTTAGATTCTCATCCCCCAGTTTTTCCAGAGAGCTGACGATGGGTTCGATAGTGCCCTGTACGTCTGCCTTGACGATGAGGTTAAGTTCCTTGACCTGTCCGGCCTGGATTTGCTCGAAGATATCATCCAGAGCGATAACTTTGGTTGGCCGAGCGGTTGCTTGCGCTTTTTCCTCACTTCGCTGTGCAGCGAGAGCACGAGCGGTCTTTTCATTTTCCACCACTTGGAAGGTGCTGCCGGGCTGTGGGACATCGGAGAGGCCCAAAACAACAACCGGTGTTGAGGGAGGTGCTTCTTCCACCGGCTCCCAGTTCTCATTGAACATGGCCCTTACGCGCCCATAGAGATCCTCGATCACCAGAACATCTCCTACGCGCAAGGTGCCGTTCTGTACCAGAAGAGTGGCCGTTGGGCCTCGGCTCTTGTCTAGTTGGCCTTCGATGACCATGCCCATGGCGGGGCGGTCGGGATTTGCCTTGAGTTCAGCCAATTCCGCTACTACCAGGATGTTGTCCAACAACTCGTCTATGCCTATCTTCCTCTTAGCCGATACAGGCACGCAAATGGTATCGCCGCCCCACTCCTCGACTTGCAGGCCCATGTCAGCCAGTTGCTGCTTCACCCTCTCCGGATTGGCGTTGGCCTTGTCTATCTTGTTCAGGGCTACAATGATAGGCACCCTGGCTGCCCGAGCATGGTCAATAGCCTCCTTGGTTTGAGGCATTACCCCGTCATCGGCTGCTACTACCAGGATAGCGATGTCGGCTCCTTGGGCCCCTCGCGCCCGCATAGCAGTAAATGCCTCGTGCCCAGGAGTATCCAAGAAGGTGATCTTCTTGCCGTTGTGTTCCACTTGATAAGCACCTATGTGCTGGGTGATTCCCCCTGCCTCACCGGCCACTACATTGGTATGCCGTATCACATCCAGCAGCGTGGTCTTGCCATGGTCTACATGCCCCAATACAGTGACAACAGGAGGCCTGAGCTTTAGGTTCTCAGGGGCTTCACCCTCGTAGATTCGCTCCTTGAGGGGTTGAGGAAGTATAGGAACCTCCTCGACAGCTGGTGGAGGGGCCTCTTGCTGGGCCTCGAAACCCATTTCCTCTGCTACAATGGCTGCTGTCTCATAGTCAATCTGTTGGTTGATGTTGGCCAGGATGCCGTTTTTCATCAGCTCCTTGATCACGTCAATGGGGCTGACATCCATCAGGGTAGCTAATTCTCTGACGGTCAAGAAATCGGGTATGACAATGGCTTTTCTGGCCCGCTTCTCAGACATAAACGATCTCCTTTCTAGCGCGGCGCATTGTCCGCAGGTTACTAGAATCGTGCGATTGGACTCTACGAACTTTCCAGCAGGAAGAGGTGGGGAGGCTGATCTCAAAGGGGCCAAATGGTGCTCTGCCAAGGGTGCCTAACCTCCACTGAGGGCTGGGGTTAGCAACCCAGGTTGAGCACATTGGCTCGCTGAGATATTGCGGGGAGAAACGGGGGTTTAAAAGAGTGATTTTTGCTGCTCTGAGGGGCATCCCTGCCTCGTTTTCGCGTGCGAGACAGTGCGAGACACCCCCTAGAGCAGGTAAAATGGCGGTAAGTGCGGAAAACAGGTTTAGTCCAGCGGCGGCCTAAGGTCCGCCTGGAGCAAGTTTTTCGGATGGGTTCTTAGATCAACTCATCGCCCGCCCCCGTTATCACCCCATATAGATTCGCAGCCCTCGATCCCGCCACCATTTGAACTCTGAGCTTGGATTTCGCGCTTGGGTCCTCTCACTCCTCGGTCTCCGGCAACTTCTGGGCGAATTCGCGCAACATGGCTCGCTCTTCGTCGGTCAAAGTCGTCTTGAGAGCGTACTCTAGGCGGCCTTTGCTTAGCGCTATCTCCCAGCATTCCCGCCGTGGGCATAGGTAAGCACCTCGGCCAGACTTCTTTCCTGTTTCATCGATCTCCACCCCGCTATTGGGGGTTCGGACAATGCGCACCATTTCTCGTTTGGAGCGTACCTGTCTACAACCGACGCAAGTTCGTTGCGGTATGTGCTTGCGACGCATTCTCAGCACTCCAGTAATGGGTCAACAGCCGGATGAGATGTCAAAGGACTTGCCAGTTGCTTACTGATGGCTTGCCCACTCGTTGCCTCACTCCCAATAATATTCTTCCCACTCATCGCGGTGACGGCTGGGTTTGCGGCGCCGCCTGGCCACCACCTTTCCAAGCTCTTCGTCGTAGACCAGACGACGTTTCTTTCCCTTCTTCCGGCGATGTTCGAGTTCTTCGTCTTCCTCTTCCTCCTCTTCGTATTCATATTCGTATTCGAGGAGTTCCTCTTCCTCGTAGTCCGGAATGGGTTCCTCCTCGGCTGGCTCGATTTCCTCAACCGGTGCCTCTTCAGTGATAGCAGCCGGCACCTCTTTCTCCTCCTCGACTGTTTCTTCCGCCTCGGGAGGAGCCACTTCCAACACTTCTGGCTCAGCAGCTTCCTCCGCCTCTTCAACAGCGGCCTCGGGTTCCGCTTCCTCCTCGAGGGTTATAAAGCCCTGAGCTTGCAGTTTCTCTTTGAGCTCGGCCAACATCTTGGGGCCGAAGCCTTTCAAGGCCAAAAGCGCTTGATCGCCTTCGCTCAGTTTCTCCATTATGCTCTCAATGGTGTTGAATCCCGCTTTAGTGAGAACATTGTGGGCCCGGGAGCTCAGGCCCAGTACTTCGATGGAAGTGCCTGCCTGCTCCCGTTGCATGGCGGCGGTGGTTTCTACAATGTCAATCGCCTCTTTGAGCACCTGCATATCAGTGATTGTGGGAGGAACTGTCTCCTTCCTCATCAAGATGGCTTCGGCGAGGGCTAGGATGTCTTTTTTCTGGGTTATGGCTGTCGCTTCAGCGATCGCCTCCTCTTTGGCTTTCTGCAGAGCCTCTTCAGCAGCCTCTGTGGCGCTCTTGATGTCAATGCGCCAGCCGGTTAGCTTCGCCGCCAGGCGGGCATTTTGTCCTCCCTTGCCAATGGCCAAGGAGAGTTGGTCATCGGGCACGATGACGGTGGCCGTCTTTCCCCCATGGGGGTTATCGCTCAGGTAAACGTTCATAACCTTGGCTGGACTTAGCGCGTTGGCGATGTAGACGCTCGTGTCGGGATTCCACTCGACTACGTCAATCTTCTCGCCATTCAGTTCTTTGACCACGTTCTGGATTCTAACCCCGCGCATGCCCACACATGCTCCTACAGGGTCTAGTCCTGGCTGCAAAGCCCGGACAGCCACCTTCGATCTGGAACCGGGCTCGCGGGCAATGGATTTGATTTCCACGGTGCCATTGAATATCTCGGGCACCTCTAGCTCCAGCAGGCGGCGGAGCATGTTGGGATGGGTGCGGGAAACCACGATGTGAGGCCCACGGCTTGTCTTGCGTACTTCCAAGACGTAGGCTCGTACCCGCTGGTGAAGCTGGTATCGCTCACCAGGGATTTGCTGGCTCTTAGGAAGCAGGGCTTCCGTTCGGCCCAGGTTCAGGGTGACTGCTTGCGGCATGATGTTCTGAACTGTACCATTGATGAGTTCCCCCTCGCGCTCGGCGTAGTCGTTAAATAGGACATCGCGCTCGGCCTCTCGGATGCGCTGCAGGATAACCTGTTTCGCCGTCTGGGCGGCAATGCGCCCGAAGGCTTCAGGGGTGTTCTCGATCATCACTGTATCGCCTAGCTGTGCATCTGCCTTGATTTTTCTGGCGTCGGCCAGGGAGATCTCGAAGCGCTCGTCTTTAACCTCCTCTACTACCTCTTTGGTAACATAAACCCGAGCTTGCCCTGTATCTGGATCTATCTTAACCGTGGCATTCTGAGCCGAACCATGGTCTTTCTTGTATGCAGTCAGTATGGCTGCCTCAATGGCTTCTAAGACAACCTGCTTGTCTAAATTCCTCTCGTTGCAGATTTGGTCGAAGGCTATCGCAAATTCGCTTCTTCTCAACTCCTTACTCCCCCTATTTCGTACAGAACTGGGTGTCTCATTAGACTTATAGCAAGAAAAGTGGGGGTTGCCCACTTTTCCAGTAAAGACCCTTGCCTTTCGTATTGATATTATACCATGTTTATGCAAATCATGCAAGTCGAGTTGAAAGGACTTCTGACAGGTTGCTTATGCTAACGGTTTCGCGGGCCATCTCCCGGCGCAACTTCACCTCAATGGCGTTCTCCTTGACGGTGCGCCGGCTCAGCGTGAGGCGTACAGGGATACCGATGAGGTCCGCATCGTTGAACTTGACCCCGGCACTCTCGTTGCGGTCGTCGTAGAGAACCTCATACCCTAGAGCCCTCAGGTTGGCGTAGACCTCTTCAGCCTTGGCTGTAACTTCGTCATCAACTCCCAAGACGACCAGATGGACCTGGAAGGGAGCGATGGAAGTTGGCCAGACGATGCCTTGCTGGTCGTGATGTTGCTCGACCGCAGCAGCCATTAGCCGCGATAGGTCCAGGCTGTAGGAGTTCGTCACAATGGGTTGAGGCTGCCCGGCTTGGTCTAAATAAGTGGCGTTGATTCTCTCCCCTCGCTTCAGGTGCCCAAGCTCAATACCTTGGATTTCCTTGAGCGGGCTGTGACAACGAGGGCAGGCATAGCCAGCTCGGGCCCGAGCTATATCGGTCAAGATGTCGACCTGGAAATCCCGATGGTAGTTAACGTTCAGCAGATGATAGCCTTCTTCGTTGGCTCCGGCCACAAAATTAGAGCCCAGCAGCACGGAATCATCGGCCACCAGCCTGGCGCCGTGCACCCCGATAGGGGAGCCGTAGCCAGGCACGGCACCCACATTCAAAATCTCCCTCTCGGTGGCAATGTATAGATCGCCGGCAATACCCAGGGCATCCTTCAGCTTGGCCTCGCTGATGTCGAAGTCGCCGCGGATAGTGGCGATGATTACCTTGCCGTCCTCGGTTGCGTAGAACACTACCTTCAGAGTCTTTTCGAGGGGGACGTCGAGATAGCTGGCTAGGGCGGCCATGGTCTTGCAGCCGGGCGTAGCTACTTTCTCCATCTCTCGTTCCGGCTCCTGCGGTCCTTCCGGCTTAGCGAATTTCGCCTCCTCAGCGGGGGAGGCGTAATCGCCCTCGGAACACAGGATAAAAACGCGTTGGCTCGCCTCAAAGGGCACCATAAATTCGTGGCCATCTTTGGTTTCCACGGTGATAGTCTCCAACCCGCAAGCCTCGAATATGTTCTCATAGGCCTGGTGCAAACGAAGGTGGGCGTCTTCCAGACTCTCTGAAGCGGCATGAAAACCGATGCCCCTCAGGGCCACGTATTCCTGGGTGTCCATCAGGCCAAGTCCGATGCGGTACTCTTCACGGGACTCGGGGCGAATATCATAGACCAGAACAGGGAGTTGGCGATAGGATTCGACCTCTCTGTGGGCCAGGCCGGTCACCACCTCTCTGGCAGGCAGGGCGCGAGGCATGAGCAGTTCCTGCCCTCCGATTGCCTCCATTTTCTGTCGCACAACCTGCTCGATCTTTTGCAGGACCCGTCGTCCCAGCGGCAGACAGGTATAGATGCCAGGAGCCGAGGAGCGGATCATGCCTGCCCTGAGGAGGAGTTGATGGCTTATCGCCTGAGCCTCAGACGGCGCTTGCCGTAAGGTATGGCCAAAGAGTTGTGACATACGCATTTCTCTATCTCCTGTACAATGGATTGTTAAAGGGGTCTGCGCAGCAGGTCGAGGGGTGT
>CAZRSI010000091.1:1751-10613 GCA_964602575.1 uncultured Anaerolineae bacterium | reverse complement strand
CATTTTGGCAATGCTATTCAAGGTTGTTAAGGTCCAGGTCTAGTATACAAGTTACATGAAAAAGGAGATCAGTTATGAGCAAGCGTATTTTGATCGTCGAAGATAGTCCCACGCAGGCGCTACGAGCCCAGGTGCTGCTGGAGGAGGCCGGCTACCAGGTGGAGATAGCCGAGAACGGAAAGGTAGGGTTGGAAAAGGCTCTGGCCGATCCGCCCGATCTGGTGGTGGCCGACATCATCATGCCAGTGGTGGATGGCTATGAGATGACCCGCCGACTGAAGGCGGATCAGCGCACAGCCATGGTGCCTGTGCTGATGCTAACCACCAAAGACCAGCCGCTGGACGTGGTCCGGGGCCTGGAGGTGGGCGCAGACCATTTCATCACCAAGCCTTATGAGGACGACTATCTGGTGGAGCGGGTCCGAGCCCTTTTCGACCAACTGGAGGAAGGACGGGGCGGCCGGCTGCCCGAACAGCAGGAGCTGGAACGCCTAGACCAGGTGATCCTTGTTACCAAGAACCGGGAACAGGTGTTGCAGACGCTGCTGCAAGCCACGGCCCGCGTGTTGGATTGCCAGGCTATGGCCCTGCTCCTCCACCATACCGATGGAGACCGCCCGCTATTCATCATGTCCTTCTCTCCCTTGGATAGCGAGACAGTGGAACGGCTGCGAGTGAAGATCGTTGAGGCCCTGAACTGGATCACCACCGACCTGCCGGCTACCATGCCGACGGAGACGCGGCAGATCGTGGTTGAATCGGCCCGGCCATCGTTTCCGCTTGAAGGGGACTTGCTGCAGTCCTTCCTGCACGCGCCTCTTATCGTGGACGGGCGGGTAACGGGCGTGGTAAGCATCTTCAGCACCCTGTCAGATGCCTTTGGTGTCCAGCACATTCGGTTTTTGTTCGACATGGGTCAGAAGGCTGCGCAGGCCCTGAGCCGGCTGAAAGCTTAGAACACCGTAACGTAGATTCGCACCGCGTTTTCCTGCTCAAGGCGGACCTTAGTCCACCGCCTCGGGTGTTTCTGGATGATTGTGGAGGAAAGCATGAGCGCACACATTTTACTGGTTGAAGATAGTCCCACCCAGGCCCAACAAGTGGGGTTGCTCCTGGAGTTGGCTGGTTATGAGGTCTCCGTGGCCTCCACGGGTGATGAGGCGTTGGAGATGATCCAGGAACTGGGCCCGGATCTGGTGATTCTCGATATCATCCTGCCCGATATGGATGGGTACACCGTTTGCCGGCGCATAAGAAAACAGGCGCCCAGCTACATTCCAGTGCTGATGCTAACTCAACGGGCCGATGTGGAGGACCGGGTGGATGGACTGGAAGTTGGTGCCGATGACTACCTGGCCAAGCCGTTCGATGAACGGGAGTTCCTGGCCCGGGTCGCTGCTCTGCTACGCATCAAGCAGTTGCAGGATGAGCTCCAACATCGGTTGCAGAATGAACGTCGCGCCTATGAATTGCTGCGGCAGATCGCTCTCACCGACTCCCTGACCAAGCTCTACAACCGCCATCACTTCGCCGAGATGTTGCAGCGCGAATTCGATACCGCCCAACGGTATGGCACACCGCTGGCCTGCATCATGATAGACATTGACCATTTCCGCCATTTCAACAATCGCTACGGACACGCTATCGGCGATTGGGTGCTGCAGGGAGTAGCTCAGCTCCTCATGGAAAATGTGCGACGGGTGGATGTGGTTGCCCGCTACGGGGGCGAGGAGTTCGTCATCCTGCTGCCGATGAGCAATCTAACGGCGGCCACAGAAACGGCAACGCGGCTGCGCCAACTGGTGGAAAACCAGCGGTGGGAAAGCCCTGCCGGGCCGCTGAAGATCACCATCAGCCTGGGTGTGGCGGCGTTCCCTGAGGCCGCTGTTGATAGGGCCGAGGACCTGGTGGACTGTGCCGATCAGGCCCTGTTGCGGGCCAAGGCCAACGGTCGCAACCGGGTGGAGAAGTGGGGAGTTGAAAGGGGCAAGGAGGGCCCATAGCCATGGCCAAGCGAACCCGAAAAGAAATCCCTTTGCAGTACGTCATCGCTGTTTACGCTGACCTGCTGGACGAAATCTGGCAGCGCGTGGCCGACCTCATCGGCGGCATCACCCTGCAGGTACTCATGAATACCGCTGTCCGCAGAGTTTCCGCCGCTTATCCTTTCATTACGGCCATCACCGTGACCGTGGATGGAGTGTCCCTGGATAAGTTGGAGGAGATTGGTCGCGACCAGCCGTCGCACCAGATGAAAGAGGCATTGCAGAACCTGATCACGGAGCTGTTCAGCATTCTGGCGGCCATGAGCGGCGATGTGATCATCCGCGAACTGGTGCCCAAAGTCCGTGAGGCGGAGACTCGGCTTTGTCAGATTACTGAGAATGGTGAGCAATGAACCCAGCCACTGTACTTCTGGTAGGTGATCATCTGACCCAAGAAACATCGCTGGTCGATGCTCTGCGGCGAGAGGGGTTTGAGGTGTTGACGGCTCCAACTGCACAGGTTGCCCTCTCGCAATTGGAGCGGGTTCCCGTCGCCGTGGTATTGGCCGCGGAGCACCTGTCGGATATGGATGGCCTGACTCTGTGGCGTGAGATCGCACGCCGTTCGCTGGACACCCGTTTGATCATGTTCAGCTCCAACCCCACAGAGGAGTCAGCACGACAGGCTCTGCTGGCCGGCGTTTACGATTATCTGGCTTGGCCTGTTCCTGACATGGCAGAACTGATGGGACTGATCAACCGTGCCGCTCAGGAGTTCGCCCTGCTGCAGCGCAATCGTGAGCTGCTGCAGCAAGTCCAGGCCCAAACTGTCCAGCAGGAGACCAGCCCGCTGATGACTGATGAGCGGCAACGGATAGAGTTGAACATCCTACGAGCTATCAGTGCCGAGCTGAGCGCTCTCCGAGATGTGCCGCATATCCTGCGTGCGGTTATCAGCCACCTGTCGCGTCTGTTCAATTATGCACTATTGGTTATTCTGGTTGAAGACTCGGAGGTGCAAATGTTCGTTTTCTCCCGTGGACAGCTCGATCCCGCCTTTGTGGAGGCTGGCATAGAGCACCTGTTGACCCTGCACAGCATGTTCAGTGGGCATCCTCATACCCGCGATGAGCTGAAGATCCACTACACAGAGGAGCTCCCCCACTCGCCGTTTAACTCCTGCTTCGCCGAGGCTGGTTCTGAACTGCGCTCGCATATCACCTTTCCCCTGGTGGCCGGTGGTGAGACCATCGGTTGTATCTCCCTGGCCAGCCCCGTAGAGGATGCCTTTAGCGCCTTGGATGTGCAGGTTGTCTCCCTCATCGCCTATCAACTGGCCTCAGCCATCCGCAACGTTCAATTATTCCGCCGCACCCAGGAGATGGCTATCACCGATCCCCTGACCGGACTCTACAACCGCCGCCATTTCCAGGAGTTGTTGGACCACGAATGCTTCCGCGCCCACCGCTACGGCCACCCTCTGTCGCTGGCCATCGTAGACCTCGACCACTTCAAAGAAGTTAACGATACCCTGGGCCACCCTGCTGGCGATATGGTTTTGCAACAAACCAGCCAGCTCCTGCGCCCGTCGGTGCGGCAGGTGGATGTGGTAGCTCGCTATGGGGGCGACGAGTTCGCTCTCCTGCTCCCCGATACCAACCTGGAGCAGGCCGCCGTCCTGGCGGAGCGGTTGCGGTTGGCAATGCAGGGGCGCTCCTTCGTCACGTCTCAGCATAAGGTGAACGTAACTATCAGTGTGGGTGTGGCTGCCCTGGGGGAGGATGTGCCGGACAAAGAGACCTTGATCCAGCGAGCCGACGAGGCTCTTCTGGTGGCCAAGAGGCAAGGGCGCAACCTGGTCTGCCTATACGTGCCCCAGGCGGGTGTGATGGAAGCTCAACAGTTGGGGCTTAGAGAACGGCGGCGCTTTCCCCGCGCCGCCGTGCACCTGCCGTTGCGCTATGTGCCTCTCTCTCAGGAAGAGATGGAAGCATTATTGGGGACTTCACGGAACCTGAGCGTGGAGGGCGTCGCCTTCGAGGGGGAGGAGGTATTGCCTCCAGGTAGTTTTGCTCTCCTTGATCTGACTTTGTCGGTCGGGGAGGAGGAAGAACAGGTCCGTACGTTGGCTCAGATAGTATGGAGCAAGCAAGAGAGCCCAGATAGGCCAGCCATCATGGGCGCCCGCCTGATTCCGCTGTCCTCGGAAACCAGGCAACGCATTGCCAGACTGGTGGATCGAAGCGGAGAAGGGGTGAATGGGGGGCATTGAGTCATATGGCTATGACAACGGATCAATTGGCTGATTTGCTGGAGCTAGGTATATTGATCTTGGACGCTGCGGGGCGCGTCACCCTCTGGAACCGCTGGCTGGAGGAGCGCAGCGGCCGGCGGCGGGAGGAGGTGCTAGGCCGGGTGCTGTGGGAGGTGTACCCCGAACTGAAGCAGCGGGGGCTGGAGGCCCGCCTGCGGCAGGTCCTGGAGGCGGGCCAGCCCCAGGTCCTCTCGCCAGTGATGCATGGCTCCCTGCTGCCGTTGCCTGGGCCGGATGGGGAACCGATGCCCCAGTTGGCGCGTCTGTTGCCGCTGCGGGAGAATAGCCGGGTGGTGGGTGCGGTGATCACCCTGCAAGATATGAGCGATGTGGACCATCTGGAGAAGGAGTTGCTGCGGGCCACGGAGCAGTTACGCCTGCTGCAGGAGACGGCTGGTAGTCTGGCAGCCATGCGCAGTCTGGAGGAGAGGCTGCAGGCCATAGCCGACCGCGCTCTGGAGGCGCTGGAGGCCCAGGGTGTATTTATCCTCGTCCACGATGAGCAAGCCGGGGGACTGCGCCCTGTGGCCCG
Source organism: uncultured Anaerolineae bacterium (assembly GCA_964602575.1). Lineage (GTDB taxonomy): Bacteria > Chloroflexota > Anaerolineae > VGOG01 > VGOG01 > CAZRSI01. The sequence continues at coordinate 5,782 of CAZRSI010000091.1, read as the reverse complement.
AGCCACGCGCATCGGTATAGAACGGCTTGAAGAGGGTCTGCAGCAGGTAGTGGGCAAACGGTTCACGGAGTTCGTCATCCCCTTCTCCCGTGTTGAGAGCACCTTAGTGCGGGTAGCCACCACCGGCCAGCCGTTAATAGGGGTTGACATCCTCAAATTGGAGACCACCCGCCGGGGCCGACTGGTTTTGCGCGCTCTGAGGGACGTTTTTAAATTGGAGGCTATCACCATCCTGCCATTGCGGGTCGCCGGCCGGGTGGTGGGTGTGATAGCTTTCGATTCTCCGCCGCGAGAACAGATCACCTCCCACGATCAGGCCCTGTACGAGACTTTCGCTGGCCAGGCTGCGGTGGCCATTGAGAACGCTCGGCTCTTTGAAGAGCTGCGGCAACAGTACACCGCCTTGGAGAGGCGAGCGGAAGACCGGTGGGCTGCGGAATTGTATGTCCTGTTTCGATTGTCCCAGAGACTAGGCCGCGCGCTAAACTACGACGAGCTTTTCCAGCCTGTTCTGGAGGCGATGAGTCAGTTGCTATCGCCAGATCTGTGCGCCGCTTTCTTTGTCATTGGGGACGAAGTCCATCTGTGGCTCTATCACCATTGGCCGCTGAGCCCCGAGTTGAAGGCAGCGATTTGCCAGCAGACGGTGAGGCTTTTTCGTACCGCAGGTCAGAGAGAGATTCCGGCCGAGCAGGTTCGGGTCCGATTCGTGCCTGCCCCAAACTACGATCCTCAGGCCCCACCGCTGGAGGGCCAGGTGCGTTGCACCTCCGCTCCCCTGATTATGCAAAATCGGGCCGTGGGCCTCCTCCAGGTCTGCGCCTTGGGAGAGAGAACCATCACCTCTCAGGAGGTGCGGCTGTTGCACGCCTTGGCCTACCAGACTGTGTTGGCCCTGCAGCGGCTGCGCGCCGTTCTGGAGCGGGAGCGTTCCTTGCTGCAGGCCATGGTCGAGGGCATGGCCGATGGGGTGATCCTGTTGGACGAGAGGGGCGCCTTGGTGGCCGCCAACGCCCTGGGGCGGGAGTTGCACACCCGGCTCTGCCGTTGCCAGGAGGATGGGAGCGGGAAGAATGCCTGTCCCATCCATGCGTTGGCCCGGGCTGCGCTGGCACAGGAGGCTGGTAGCGTGGACCGAGAGATCAGGGCCGATGAACGGTTCTATGTGGCCCGAGCTGCCCCGGCGGCTGTGCCTCTGGCGACTGAGGCCACTCGTGGCGTGGTCATCACCCTGCGCGACGTCACCGAACAGCGAGTCATGCAGGAACAGCTCTTCCAAGCTTCCAAGCTGGCGGCTATTGGCGAGCTGGCGGCCGGCGTGGCCCACGAGGTCAACAATCCCCTGAGTGCTATAATCGGCTTTAGCGACTTGTTGCTTCTGGACGCCAAGGACGAGAAGACTCGCGATATGCTCCAGAAGATCCGGGGCCAGGGGATGCGAGCGCGGGATATCGTGCAGAATCTGTTGAACTTTGCCCGCAGCCAGCGTCTGGTCCAGGAGGTGATGGATCTTAACGCTGCCATCAAGGAAGCTGTGGCTCTGGTGCGCCGACAATTGGAGCTGGACAACATCCAGGTGATCGAGGAGTACGACCCTGACCTGCCGCGCATCGTCGGCGATGCCGGTCAATTGCAGCAGGTAGTGCTTAACATGCTGCAAAACGCTCACGATGCTATCATGATGAGCGGCCAGGGCAGCCGGGTGGTGGTGCGCACGCGCCGGTTGGGGAAAGACTGGGTCGCCTTCGACGTGGAGGACGACGGACCAGGCATACCGGAAGACATCCGCGAGCATATCTTCAACCCCTTCTTCACCACCAAGCCGCCGGGGAAAGGCACCGGGCTGGGCCTGTCCATCAGCCACCGCATCGTGAAGAAGCACGACGGGCGCATCACTGTTCGCAGCCGGCCTGGGCGCGGGGCACGGTTCACCGTGGAACTGCCGTTGCGTCCAGCCGCCGAGCGGCCGGAACTGGCTGAAGGGTCTCGATCAGAATCAGACACGGGAGGCAAAGTTGACTCACCGAACGGATCAGCACACCATTCTGACCGTAGATGACGACGAGGTTATCCTGGAGGTTCTGCAGGGCATACTGGCCCGGGAAGGCTATCAGGTAGTCCAGGCCCGCAATGGGGAGGAGGCCCTGCAGCAAGTGCAGGAGGAGCTTCCAGACCTTATCCTGCTAGATCTGCGCATGCCAGGCATGGGAGGACTGGAGGCGTTGCAGCGATTGAAAGCGGACCGGCTCACCCGGCTCACCCCGGTGATCGTCCTGACGGCCTACGATCAGGAGAAGGTGCAGGCTTTGCGATTGGGGGCCGATGACTTTTTGGCCAAGCCTTTCGAACGCGAGGAGCTGCTAGCGCGGATGGAGGCTCACCTGCGCTGGCTGGATGCCATCCGCAACCTGGACGACGCGGAGAGTATTCTGGTTTCCATCGCCAAACTGGTGGAGGCCAGGGATGCCTACACAGAAGAACACGTAGAGCGGGTGGCGCGCACTGCCCTTCGGTTGGGTGAGGGGGTGGGGGTGTCTGGCGGGGACCTGGATGCCCTCCGTCGAGGGGCCCTGTTGCACGACATCGGGAAGGTGGGAATCAGCGAGATGATTCTCAACAAGCCAGGTCCCCTCACCGATGAGGAGAGGGCCGAGATGCAGCGCCACGTTCTCATCGGCGAGGAGGTCTGCCGTCCCTTGCGGACACTGCGGGGAGCATTGCCCATCATCCGCCACCACCACGAGCGCTGGGACGGGCGGGGCTACCCCGATGGTCTGGCTGGCGAGGACATCCCTCTGCTGGCGCGCATTGTGGCTGTGGCCGACGTCTTCGACGCTCTGGCCTCCGACCGTCCGTACCGGCCTGCCTGGCCGGAGGAGAAGGCACGGGCCTATATTCGGGAACAAGCTGGTCAACAGTTCGATCCCCAGGTGGTGGAGGTGTTTGTGGAGCTAAGAATCTGGCGGGGCTGAATAGATCCACTCTAGCCGTAGGGCTTTGGAGAACCTTTGCCCATCGGTAGAACTTTCGCACAGTTGCTTAAGACTCTTACCCGCTCCTCTTCAGCACTCCTTTGCGCTTGGCGTAGCGCTCGGCCTGGGAGAAGATCCACACCCCCGCTGGGATGGCCAGCACGCCCATGGCCAGCAGCAGCCCTATGGTGCCTAGCAGACTCCTCAGCGGCACTCCCTGTAGGACCGCCTGGCGGATGCCTTCCAGGGCGTAGGTGGCGGGGGAGAGGCGGGCCAACGCCTGCACCCAGCCGGGCATGACCGTCACCGGATAGTAGACCCCCGACACCAGCAGCAGGATGGCCTGTACCACATTGGTCATCTGGGCCCCTCGCTCGGGGAAGAGCAGAGGCAGCACGGCAGCCATGATTCCGAAGCCGATGAAGGAAACGCTGCCGGCCAGCAACACCAGGGCGCCGCCCAGCAGGTTGGCCTGGCTCAGGTCTAAGTGGAAGAAGATGACCACCACCCCCAGGATGACCCCGCTGAAGAGCAGGCCGTAGATGATGGAGAAGATCGTCTGCCCCAGCATGTGGGTCAGGCGTGAGACGGGAGCCATGAAGGTGTACTCGATGGTGCCCTCCCATCGCTCCCAGGCGATCATCTCGCTGATGGCGTCGAAGACGATGGACAGATAGCGCCACACCAAGGTGCCGACGAGCAGGTAGAGCACCAGGTAGTTGGTGTCCACTGTCTGTCCGCTGATCTGCTCCATGCCCGCGCCGATGTAGGCAATGGACAGGGCGTTGGCGATGCTGTACATCAGCCACACCAGCTCCCAGCCCCAGTAGCGTTTGACCAGGTTGAAGTTGCGCTCCACAAAAGCATAAGAAGCGCGCATTTCTTGTATCAGTTGAGTCATGCTCATTCCTCCACAGACAGCATTCAGTAACCAGTAAGCCACTGATCAGTGTTGACTGATCACTGTTCAACATTCACTGTCCCTCCTCCAGCCTCTTCCCCGTCAATGCCATAAACACGTCCTCCAGCGTAGGCTCGTGTTCGTTGGAGTGGTTCACC
>CAZRSI010000091.1:0-1651 GCA_964602575.1 uncultured Anaerolineae bacterium | reverse complement strand
GGGATGAGCAGGGTGGCCACCAACCGCACCAGGGTGGACTTGCCCGAGCCGTTGGGTCCCAGGATGCCGAAGATCTCCCGTCGCTGCACCTGCAGGCTGACGTCGTGAAGGGCAAACACTGGCTGCTTATTCTGGCCGTTACCACGCAAGCGGCTCAGCCACGAGCCATTTCTTTCGGCAGAGAAGGTCTTGGTTATATGGACGATATTCAAAGCCACGCTATTCATAAAACTCCCTCCTGAGAGAGACCAGGTTGTATTTGAGTGTCCCCCTTGGATGTTGTCGGCCCATTTGCTCCGGCAGGATTACCAAATCCCGCCGCTGAACTGCTGGCTCTGACGATCCAGCAGAACAAAAAAGCCGTGGGCAGCATACAGGCCCACGGCTAAGGCGAGAGATGGGTATAGTGAAACAGCCGCGGGCACGTAGTGCGCCCACGGCTGTTATTAACATAACTTACCGTTTAACAGGCGCACTACGACAAGGCAGGACAACGACCCCACCATTTAGAGCTGGCAGGTTACGGCCGATGAGAACCTTGATGTAGCGCATTCCTTTCACCTCCTTTAGGATCGAATTGCATTATACCAGAGAAGTGTCGTTTTGTCAAATGGCCGAAAGATGATATAATGTACATCTGGTTTTGAACCCTTTTCCCCACTTGGATCTGACGCCTCTCGCCTTCACCCTGTCGGGTCTGGCAGGGGCTTGGGGACTGGCCCGCCTCCGGCTATTGGACATCGTGCCGATAGCGCGCGATGTGGTTATCGAAAGTATGAGCGATGGAGTGATCGTTTTGGATGCGCAAAACCGTATCGTAGACTTGAATCCCGTTGCGGAACACATTATCGGCCGCTCAGCCGTAGAGGCCATCGGGCGGCCTCTCTCTCAGGTGATATCTGGCCGGCTGGCCGAGATCCTGGTCGAATGCTGCCCTGACCTGACAGTGGTGCAGGAGGAGATTGTCTTGGGTGAAGGGGAGGCTGAGCATTGGTTTGACCTGCGCATCTCGCCACTGCGGAACCAACGCGGCCGTGTGATCGGCCGTGTGGTTATTTTGCATGATATCACCGCACGCAAGCGAGCGGAGGAGACCATCGAGCAGATGGCTTACCACGACGCTCTTACCGGGCTGCCCAATCGGAGGCTTTTCGCTGATCGCCTCAACTTGGCGTTGGCCCATGCCCAACGCAGCCAGGAAAAGCTAGCTGTAATGTTACTCGATCTGGATCACTTCAAGGACGTGAATGATGCGTTGGGGCACAGTGTAGGGGACAAACTACTGCAATCCGTTGGCCAGCGATTGTCGAGCATTCTGCGTAAGAGCGATACTGTTGCTCGCATGGGGGGTGATGAATTCTTGCTGTTGTTGCCGGAGATATCAGGAGAGGAAGATGCGGTGAAGATCGCAACCAAGGTCTTGGAAGCCTTTGAGAAGCCATTTGTGTGTGATGGTCATGAGCTGCAGATCAGCACCAGCATTGGGATCGCTATCTATCCCGACGATGGTGGCGATAGTGACACCCTGGTGAGAAATGCCGATATTGCTATGTATCGTGCCAAGAGGAGAGGTCGTGCCAACTATCAACGCTATACTCCAACGGCTGAAGATTCGGCCTGAAATCCAAAAGGCTCTCGATGCCAATTTGCC
>CAZRSI010000090.1:0-10640 GCA_964602575.1 uncultured Anaerolineae bacterium | reverse complement strand
CAAAATTCATGCAGTATTCACGCTATTTTCACCCACAAGACCCCCAAGTTGTGCTACACTTAAACTAGCAGAGTAACGCTATTCCCAATGTCAGTACATCACAATCCGCTCCCGCTGGATCGCCAGATCCAGCGGTTTGGCAGCGGATTTGGCAATACACCGCGAGCGACTGTGATCTACTGAATGTGCAAGGTATCAGGGGTATTAGGAAAGTAGCGAAATAAAGGATATAGTACAATCAGCTCGATCTCTACCGATAAAGGCAAACCTATCGAAAGGTGGGGACGCAAAGCTACGGGTCTAAAGCCGCAAGGTCATGACCGCCGGGCTGCCGTCTCGAATAGAACTGTTATCCGAAACCCGGTTGGGTAGCTATGCCCGCCGGGTTTTTGATTTTGCTCGGCAGTTTTCAACTCTCATTTCACTAGCTTCATGTCACTCGGAATAGGTAGGAGAGTGGTGACAAGGATATGTCTAAGCTCAGGATATCTGCTCAAGAGGGACGAACCCTGGCTCTGGCCCTCATTGTTCTAGCTGTTGGTTGCTTGCTCATCCCTCCCTTCCTGGCCCACATCAGCACCAACCTCCTCGCCATCCGCGCCACCGAAGAGGGCTTGAACGAGCAGTACGCCGCCGATGCGGGGGTGGAGGATGCTCTCTACAGGCTTGCCAACGGCGAGCCTGTAGGTGAACCGTTTAACACACCAACCCTGGTAAACGGGATGCCCGTCACGGTAACGGTAGAAGATGAAGGCGATTACAAGAAGATAACATCTATTGCTGGAGGTACTACAATTGTATCCTATGTGCAGGTTGCTGGGGGCAACTCCGATGATTCTTCTGCTTTTGCCGCGTTTGGCTATGCCATCGGTAGCCTTGACGGTGATATAGACCTGGGTGGAAGCTCAATGGTTTACTCTGACAACTACCCGGAACTGGACGGCAGTGTCTATGCCACTGGGGACGTCAACCTAAGCGGTAGTGCCCAGGTATATGGTGATGCTACTGCTACCGGAACAGTAGATACAAGTGGTAGCTCCCATATCCACGGTGAGAGAGCGGAAGGCGCTGACCCGTTAGTTGGGCCTGAGGTAGATACGCAGGCCTATAAGGCGGAGGCACAGGATGTTGAATGTGCTGAATGTGGTGATTATACCTATACAGGCACCAATTGGGATCCGGACCCTGGTGTTTACGAAGATCCGGTGCATGCTAAGAAAAACATGACCATTAATGGGAGCGGCACTTGGACATTCAAAAAGACGGTTTGTGCTGGAGTAGATACGAACAAAGACCTGGACATTAGCGGGAGTGTAGAGGTAACTTTTGAAGGTCCAGTCAAGGTTGGAGGAGAGCTGAAGGTTAACAGCAGCGATACGGTTGTATTTAAAAACACGGTTTGTGTCGGACAAGACCTAAAGATTTCCTCAAGTGGAGACGTGATATTTGAAGGCCCAGTCTACGTAGAGGAAGGAGACAACAATATTTCTGGGAGCAATTTGCTCGAATTCGGCGACACGGTCTATGTTGAAGGCGACCTGAAAGCTACAGGCAGCAGGGATATACTGCTTGGCGGTACTGTCTATGTCTGCGGCGACATTGACATGAGTGGTAGCGGCATCCGGGGAGGGAGTACCGTCATTGCTGAGGGGCAAATTGACTTAACGGGAAGTGCCAAGTTGGCTTCTGAAGATATCCCATTCGTTATTGCCCTACATACATCTACCGGCGACTCTCCCGCCGATGCTGCTGTCAAATTTAGTGGGAGCGACTGGACATCAGCAATTGTATATGCTCCCAACGGGCACATTAGGTTGACCGGAAGCAATAGGGTGCGCGGAGCTTTGGTCGGGAAGAGCGTTGATATAGTTGGTAGTGTGGAAATCGAGTACCCCATAGAGCTTGGAGACTGTGCGCACTGGCCTGATGTTGTTGGCGGAGATGAGGAGGGCGGTGAGCTGGAAATTCTCACCTACAATTTTAACCCGTAGTCTAAACAATCTTCACCCATGTTGAAGTGAGACAAGACTGAATGGATGAGAAGGAAGCTCTTGCCCCAGACATCTATGACTCCTGTTTTTGCTATCTGTCAAATTTGTGTTATAATATAACCACATGGGGTAAGAGTTTCTTTTCAATTGCATAAGGTCTGCTAAAGGCAAACCCATCGAAAGGTGGGGGCGCAAAGCCACGGGTCTACCTCAGTAAACAGTAATTAGTGAACAGTAATCAGTAAACAGTGGTCTGATAACTGATTACTGATAACCGATAACTGATTACTGATATGATGGCCGGGCTGCCGAAGACAGATTTCGAGAAGCGTGCTGTTTGTTTGAAGGCAGGTTGGCCGACAGCACGTTTTTTTGTGGGCTTGGCGAGAGGGTAGGAAGTGTATGCGAGATGGAAAAGAGAAGCAAGTTTATTACTTGGGCTTTAGACAAATCCGAGGAAGCGGTCAGAAACCAGGTTTTTGAATTCTTGGCATCCAAAATACGTGCGATAGCCGGCATTTTCGGTGTCCCGAGAAGGGCTTTTGAGCGAAAAACCTGGTTTCTCCCACTTTGTCCAAGCTCCAGTATTGCCCAGCGATTTGAATTTCCATCTTTCAGGGGAGACCCGGACAAGCGACCAGCTTGCTCAATCATCAAAACCTTTCGTCTCATCTTCATAGTTGCCCTGATGGTGTGGATGGCACTGAGCGCAAGCTCGTTGCCCGTGGCCCGCGCGGGTACCATCACTGTCGCTCCTGGAGTGGTGGATGTTGATGACAATGATGGCCTATGTTCGCTAAAAGAGGCCATCATCAATGCCAACAACGATGCAGCCACCCATCCTGACTGCACCGCCGGCAGCGGTCCCGACACCATCAGCCTGGCGGCCGGAGCCACCTATATCCTAGAAAGCGTAGACAACGACGCCGACGGTCCCAATGGCCTGCCTTCCATCACCAGCCAGGTCATCATCATTGGCAACGGAGCCACCATTGAACGCAACAGCCTTGGCAGCACACCCGAGTTCCGCATCTTCCACGTAGCCAGCAGCGGTGACCTGACGCTGAACGATCTCACCATCGCCAACGGCAATCTTAGCACCAACCGTGGCGGCGGGGTCTATAATATGGGCACGGTAAACATCAGCAACTGCATCGTCTCCAATAACACAGCCACCTCTGGCGGGGGTGTCTACAACAAAAGCATAGTAGAGATCCACCACAGCACTTTCTCTGGTAACACAAGCATCTCTGGCCCCGGTGGCGCCATCTGTAGCTCAGGCACGCAGGTGGACATCCGCATTAGCAACAGCACTTTGTCCGGTAACACCGCCGACACCTCTGGTGGTGGCATCTACAGTACAGGTGCGGTGAACATCAGCCATAGCACCCTATCCGATAACACAGCCACCACCGTCGGCGGCGGTATCTACATCTACTCTGGCACGTTGGATATCAGCAATAGCACTTTCTCCGGCAATCAAGCTAGGTTTGGCGGTGGCATCTACACCAATGACACAGTGAACGTCAGTCACAGCACCTTCTCCGGTAACACAGCTACCAACGTCGACAGCCCTGGCGGCGGGGGCATCTACAACAACGATGGTGTGGTGAATGTCAAGAACACTATCATGGCGGGCAACACCTCCAACAATTGCAGTGGCACGACGATGACCTCACGGGGCTACAACCTGGAGAGCGGTACGGAATGTGGCTTTAACCAGGCTAATGACTGGCAAAACACTGACCCCAAACTCGACCCGCTGGCCAACAACGGTGGCCCTACCCAAACCCATGCCCTGCAATCCGACAGTCCAGCGATTGACGCTGGTTCCTGCGCCGATATCTCTGGCAACATAGTGGCCACTGACCAGCGGGGCTATACTCGCCCCGCTGGGGAACATTGCGACATCGGCGCGTTTGAATACGGCTCTACGACTACACCGACGCCTACCATGACACCTACCAGTACTTCGACGCCCACACCTACCGACACTCCCACGCCCACGGAAACCCCCACGCAGACGCCCATCCCTACCGACACCCCCACGCCCACCAATACCCCGACCCCAACGGACACACCCACAGTGACCAACACCCCAACGCCCACCGACACGCCCACTATCACCCCCACGCCTACCGATACGCCTACCAGTACCCCAACACCAACCGATACACCTACGCCCACGCCAACGCCCACCAATACCCCTATCGTTGTTGACTGCAACGTGAACGACCTGATTGGCGCCATCACCACCGCCAACGCCAGCTGGGGAGCTGACACCCTCTACCTGACGGACGACTGCACTTATACGCTGACCACCGTGAACAACAACACCGACGGCCCCAACGGCCTGCCCCCCATCACCAGCGAGATCATCATCAACGGCAATGGCGCTACCATCGAGCGCAGCAGTGCAGATGGTACGCCCCAGTTCCGCATCTTCCACGTGGCCCGCGACGGCGATCTGACGCTGAACAACCTCACTATCACTAACGGCGACGCCGGCGGCAACCCCGGCGGCGGCATCTACAACGCAGGCACGCTGAGCATCAACAACAGCACCGTCTCCGGCAACAGGGGCCGTTTCGGCGGGGGCATTCTCAACAGCGGCACACTAAGCATCAACAATAGCACCCTCTCCAACAACACAGGCAGTTACGGCGGTGGCATCTGCGGCGGCGGCACGCTGGACATCACCAACAGTACCTTCTCTGGCAACACCGCCACTGAGCAGGGTGGCGGCATCTATGGCGGAAACCCGGTGAGCATCAGCCATAGCACTTTCACCGCCAACACGGCCACCAGCGGCGGTGGGGGAATCTACAGAACCGGCGGCACGGTCAGCGTGAAGAATAGCATCTTCACTGACAACACGCCTAATAACTGCAACAGTCCCCTGACCTCTCAGGGCTACAACCTGGAGAGCGGTACAGATTGCGGCTTCATCGGCACAGGCGACCGGCGGAACGCTACGGCCAATCTCGGCCCCCTGCAAAACAACGGCGGCCCAACCTGGACTCACGCCCTGCTCGCCGGTAGCCAGGCCATTGATCAGATTCCCCCTGGCACCAATGGCTGCGGCACCGAGTACACCACCGACCAGCGCGGCGCTGAGCGACCGTACCCCCCAGGTGAATATTGTGACGTCGGTGCATATGAGCGCGGTTCCACGCCACCTGATACACCGACACCAACAACAACTCACACGCCGACGGCTACGGCAACTCACACACCGACGCCCACACCGACCGACACGCCCACCATCACTCCAACGCCTACCGAAACGCCTACCGGTCTACCTACATCTACCCCGACTCCGACCAGCACAACGACGGCCACACCAACCAGTACACCGACGGCCACGATCACTCACACACCACTGCCTACACCGACACCCACCAACACGCCTGTCAACGTTGACTGCAACGTCACCGAGCTCATCAATGCCATCAATGCTGCCAACGCTAACAGAGGGGCGGATACCATTGGCCTGGCGGCTGACTGCACCTACATGCTGATCAGCGCGAACAACAACACCGACGGCCCCAACGGTTTGCCTTCCATCACCAGCGAGATCATCATCAACGGCAATGGCGCTACCATCGAGCGCAGCAGTGCAGATGGTACGCCCCAGTTCCGCATCTTCCACGTGGCCCGCGACGGCGATCTGACGCTGAACAACCTCACTATCACTAACGGCGACGCCGGCGGCAACCCCGGCGGCGGCATCTACAACGCAGGCACGCTGAGCATCAACAACAGCACCGTCTCCGGCAACAGGGGCCGTTTCGGCGGGGGCATTCTCAACAGCGGCACACTAAGCATCAACAATAGCACCCTCTCCAACAACACAGGCAGTTACGGCGGTGGCATCTGCGGCGGCGGCACGCTGGACATCACCAACAGTACCTTCTCTGGCAACACCGCCACTGAGCAGGGTGGCGGCATCTATGGCGGAAACCCGGTGAGCATCAGCCATAGCACTTTCACCGCCAACACGGCCACCAGCGGCGGTGGGGGAATCTACAGAACCGGCGGCACGGTCAGCGTGAAGAATAGCATCTTCACTGACAACACGCCTAATAACTGCAACAGTCCCCTGACCTCTCAGGGCTACAACCTGGAGAGCGGTACAGATTGCGGCTTCATCGGCACAGGCGACCGGCGGAACGCTACGGCCAATCTCGGCCCCCTGCAAAACAACGGCGGCCCAACCTGGACTCACGCCCTGCTCGCCGGTAGCCAGGCCATTGATCAGATTCCCCCTGGCACCAATGGCTGCGGCACCGAGTACACCACCGACCAGCGCGGCGCTGATCGGGCCAACGGGCCCGGCCACGGTGGCGACCAATGCGACATTGGCGCATACGAATACGATTCCGCGCCCTGCACCCTCGAGGGCGATGTGAATAACGATGGCCGTGTGGATATTGACGACATCATGCTTGTTGCTGGCTCCTGGCGTTGCCAGAGTGGGGACGAATGCTATGATGAGCGTTATGACCTCGACAGAGACGGCAACATAGATATCGTAGACATCATGCTGGTGGTAGCAAACTGGGGAAACACCTGCTAGCCAGGGGACAATTGAGGCAGCGAGGTTGTAGAGAGGTGGGCAGGGTGATCAAGTACCATTACCCTGCCCTTTCAGCTTTTCGCTGTAACCAGTTTCTTTGCCGCCAGGAGAAGCGCGGCCAGGAGCGCCAGCAGCAGGATGATGTAGGTATTCATATCCGCCAGGCTGGTATAGTAATCACCTGTAGCATAGCGGGTCATCAAGGCTATTGGTGAGAGGTCGAAGACATAGCTCACGCCGCCCGAGGCCGAGACGAAAAGGGAATACACCAACTGCGACCGCTCCCGGTCCTTGAAGTACATCGAAATAATGGCCGACGCTATAGCAATTATGGCTGCAACGATGGCGGCAAATAGCACCACCAGTTGCTGGTTCTGAATGCGAATGCCGTTCAAACGCAGCAGCACGGACCACAGAATGCACTGCACTACAGCCAGAAACAGCGCCGCAGCGATTTTGGCCCCGAGTATCAACGTCATGGACACCGGCGCGGCCCGCAATGTCTCCAGGGTGTGCTTCTCAAACTCCTCGGAGATGGAATCTATCACCATGCTGCCAGCTACAACAGCGGGGAAGAACATCAGCAGGGGAATGGCGAAAGAGTAGCGAAACTCGTATGTCACGGGGGACTTGGCCCTGATATCCGAATACCTCAGATGAACACCGCGCTGCTCTCGCAGGCAGTTTTCGTACCTTCTCATGGGCTCTCTCAATATGGTCAACATCATATTGGAGAGGGACTCGGATTCGGGCAAAAACAATTGTAGATTCACAACGCTGCCTGTATCCTCTGGTATCAGCGCAACAGCATCTACCCTACCCGTCTGGAGCGCTCTTTCGGCCTCCCGAGGCGATGGAAATGTCCTCACTATCAGGTTGCGATCTCGCAGGAACCCTACCAGCGGGCTGCCAACATCGCCGATGACTCCCACCGTGGCATCGAACCTGAAGCGCAACATAGCTTCCGGGTCGTAGAACGACATCAGCCCGGTGAGGATGACCGATGAGAAGGAGGCGATGAACAACTGGATCAGGATGGCGATCACCATCGTCTTGTCCCTGGCGACTGCTCTCAATTCCTTCTTTACTATAGCCCAAAATGCACTCATGATAGTATTTTTACAGACCCTAAGTGCGCTGTTGCACAAGTTCGTTAACCCTTAGGGTCTCAGGATATCATTCCCAGCACAGCTAGGTTGTACGAGAGATGCACGAGTGACCCGGCCACAAGGGCCAGAGGATAATATCTGACACCAAAGCGATTGGTGAGCAAACAGACCAACGCAGTGAAGCCAAAGTGGGCCAGCAAGGGGATCAAAAACAGCATCCCGGAGCTGAACAGGGCCGCCGCCAACGTCGCCTCCGATACCGCGCTTAACGAAATGAGGAGCAGTCCCTTTTCCGCCAGCAAGAACCCGACCGCCGAGAGAAACGACAGCACCACCACGTCTCTTGCGGATCTAACGAGGCGCTTCTCCAGCAGGGTGGCGATGCCCGCCGATTTGGCTGCTTCTTCGACAACTGCCGCTGCCAGCAGAAGGGCCCCCAAGCCGTACGGCAAGGGGATGTTAAGTGAAAGTGCCAGGATCACCAGTTGCGCCATGAAGACCACGGGAACCAGAAACAGGCTCAACAGCATGATGGAAGCGTAGATATGGCGGCGATTTATGATCAGGTAGATAGCTTCGGCGGCTTTTCTGTATAACGGCCCGATTCCCATGAGATATTCCTCGTTCAAGATGCGGCTGCCGACATACATGGAGAGTAAGAAGACAAAGTACATGGGCACTGTCGAGAACAGATATTCTCTCAGCCCGAAGGGTTCTCCCCGATACATCTTGACGGCCAGCGTAAGGGGAGACATATAGCTCAGGTCGCTGACGCCTGAGAACATTGGAGGGAAGAGAAGAAAGGACGAGATCACCGAGATAGCAAGCATCCCCACGAACGTGACATCCTTGAACGTACGGCACACGAGAGGCACCACCAGGTAGATAGCGAAAACAAAGAAGATGATGGGTATGAATATAGCCAAGGCCAGCAGCAGGTTGCCCTTCAGGAGCAGGGTGATCACAATCACAGAAGCCAGTGCGAAGGCCATGTGGGGGAGCATCTTTCCCACGATGACCTGAAGGGGTGTCACCGGCGCCGACAGTAGGACGGCCATCTTTCTGCCCACCTTCTCTTCAATGAAACTGCTGGTGAGGAAAATGCAGATAAAGAAAATTGGAATGACATACAGAAATGTCACGGCCACCTGCGAGAAAGGCATGGGCGGACTCATCAGCGAGGGCACGATGATCTCCCTGTCCGACATGAAATCCAATTCGATCTCAGGTAGCCTGCTGTCCCTTTTCATTTTCTCGATCTGTTCCCTGACAGCAGCATCAGTGTAGTGTTCTTCCCCTGACTGAGAAGTACCCGTAGCTGCTGTGGTTTCTGTCGAGTTGGTCGTTGCCCTGAACGCCTCCACCAACTCCGAAAGGGACGGCCCTTGGGCCATGGAGGCGCCTCCCGTTGGGACAGGAAGATAATTGACCTCCACCCGCAGCGGAAACGCTCGGTCTATTTCGTACTCATCGGTGATCCTGGCCAGCTCTTGTTTCTCCAGGTATTGCTTTAGCGCGCCGGCTGCATAGATGGACCTGGCGTCGTTTCTGGTGAGTACTTTATCCTTGTCAATATAGACATCTATCGCCTTCTGGTCGAACAGCCAGTACTCCGGCGAACCAGCAACAGTCACGGTTTTGAACCGGCTGTCCTGAATGATGGGACCATTAGGGGGCACCCCTACTCTGTACATGCCCTTGCCCAATACCGCTCCTTGTCGGGATACGAGGAGGGAGATGCCCAGCGCTACCACAAGGACGAGCAGAGCGACCGGCCCCGATTCACTCCGGAAACGAGCCACGACCCGTTGAATCTCTCGTTTACTGATGATTAAGATGTTATCCAGCTCCAAAGCCCAAAATCCAAAGTTCAGAGGTAGATGATCAGTCTAAAACAGGTAACCAAACTATACGGACAACTGACAGCCGTCAGGGATCTCAATCTGGAGGTAGAGGATGGCGAGATCATGGGCATCATAGGCCACAATGGTGCGGGCAAGACCACCATCCTCAAGATGATTGTCGGCCTCCTCAGCCCCACATCGGGCAAAATCGAGGTGATGGGCCGAGATGTGGCCAAAGAGGGGCTCTACCTGAGGCGGTTCATAGGCTACCTGCCCGAGGAGAACTCCCTCTACGAGAACATGACGGCGGCTGAGTATCTGCTGTTTTTCTCCGAACTCTACAAGATGCCCAAGCGCAAAGCCTGGGAGCGCATAGACCTCCTGCTCGACTCACTGAAGCTGCCCGAGCGGGATAAACTCATTGGAGAACTCTCGAAGGGCATGAAGAGAAAGGTCTCCATTGCCCGGGCGTTGCTACACGACCCCAAGCTCCTCATCCTGGACGAGCCCAACATGGGGCTCGATCCTCTCACCTCGTTCTTCATCATCAGTTACTTGAAAAGCTTGAAGGAGCAGGGAAAAACCATCCTCCTGAGCGCTCACAACCTGTTCCACGTGGAGTACATCTGCGACCGGGTTGCCATTTTGAAAAACGGCAGGTTGCTCCTCTGCGATAACATGGAAACCATTCGCAGCCATCTAGGCCAGAGAGAATATGAGGTGGTTTTCAAGGCCGATGAGCAGTTGGACTATCCGCGTAGGGAAGGAAACTACGTACTCCGAACGACCGATGTTGACGAAGTCGCCAAGTTGCTGGAAACCATTTCCCAGAACAACTGGGTCCTTGTGAACTTGTCCACGCGAGAGTCTGCGCTGGAAGACATCTACGTGAAACTGATGACCAAATCATAGATTTGTTCCGAGTTTCCCGTTCGCCACACCGCCCGGAGCTGAAGCTCCAGGCTGAAGGAACAAAGCCCTACGGGCTAGAGCGGGCCTGATTCAGCCCCGAGGGGGCTTCGTTCTTTCAGCGCGGGGTCTTCAGCCCCGCGCTGGCGCCGGGCAAACTCGGAACCTTCCGGAAGGCTGTACTTAGTCCGCCTCCTGAACGCCCCTG
>CAZRSI010000089.1:0-10655 GCA_964602575.1 uncultured Anaerolineae bacterium | reverse complement strand
CCCACTCGCGGGATTATGCTGTGGCCTTCGTGGTGGCGGCTGGGAAGATGAGCGGACTGGCGATTGGTGAGGAAGCGGGACCCTAGCCCCACGCCCTACTGGGCATGGAATCGAACATCCTGAGCGTCCGAGGCAGCGGACTGGGGTCCGCCGTGAGCAGCAAAGCGAAACAGATTTACGGAAAGCTGTACTAGGCGAGAAATTGAGTCGCCAGGTTGACCTGGTGAACATAGGATAGATGGGTGAGAACCATAGCTAAGGATAGAAGCAAGGAACCAACCTACTGTCTTCAACCAACGGGAGGGATACAATAAGGAAAATGAAGAAAGGACGTGTTTTCTCAGGTGCGCGGCCCACGGGGCGTCAGCATCTGGGCAATTACCTGGGCGCTATTAAGAATTACGTGGCCCTGCAGGACGACTACGATTGCATCTACTGCGTGGTGGACCTACATGCCCTGACCACTTTGAAGGATACCGAATACCTCAGGGAACACACCTATGAGATGGTGCTGGATTGGTTGGCGGCGGGAATGGATCCGGCGCGCAGCATCATTTTCGTCCAGTCCCACGTGCCTCAGGTGACGGAACTGCATACCATTCTCTCGATGGTCACGCCCATGGGATGGCTGACCAGGCTGCCTACTTTCAAGGAGAAGGTGCGCCAGCAGCCGGATAACGTGAACTATGGCCTGCTGGGATACCCGGTGCTGATGGCTGCTGACATCACCCTCTACAAGGCCGACACCGTACCCGTGGGCGAGGACCAGGCTCCCCACCTGGAGTTCACCCGCGAGGTCGTGCGGCGTTTCAATTATCACTTCGGGAAGACGCTCGTTGAGCCGCAGATGAAGCTCACCGATATCCCGCGGGTGATGGGGACCGATGGGGTCAACAAGATGAGCAAGTCGCTGAACAACCACATCGAGATAGCCGCCTCGCCCGAGGAGATACTGGAGCGGGTGATGACCATGGTCACCGACCCTGCTCGCCAGTATCGCACCGATCCCGGCCATCCGGAGATCTGCAATGTCTTCCACCTGCATAAGCATTTCTCGCCCGACCCTGAGGCCATTGCCCAGATCGAGACCGATTGCCGCACTGCGGCCATTGGCTGTGTTGACCACAAGAAGTGGTTCGCCAAGGACCTGGCTGACTACTTCGCCCCCTTCCGCGCCCGTCGGGCGGAGCTGGCCGCCGATCCCGATCACGTCTGGGAGGTACTGGCCGATGGTGCTGCTCGCGCCCGGGTCATCGCTGCCCAGACCTTGGCCGAGGTGAAGGAGAGGGTAGGTTTGCCATAGATGAAGCGATGGAGCAGCTGTCTGACCGTCCTTGGCATCTGGGTGCTGGCCTCGCTGTTGGCCACCGCCTACATAGGCAGTCATCCGTTATCGGGCAAGTCCTCCAACACACTGCTCTGTTTGAGCAAGGTAATATCCGATGTGGAGCCAGGCACACTTTCCGAAAGGTAGCAAATATAGCCTCCCCAGTCGGCACAGACTTGCACCTTCTGTGTGCTCTGCTTCTTCTTGCCCGAATAGTGGGGGCGCTGTACTGTTGCTCAAAGCCGTCAATGATCACTGCCACCTTGGGGCAATCTTCCAGAATGTCAGGCAGACTCCGGCCTTGCTTCCGATTCGGCCAGCGAAAGGTGGCTCGACCAGCAGCTTCCAACACCGGAAGGAATCGGGCCAACGTCCGGCGCACACTCGACTCAACGATGCCAAAGAAGTAACCCAGGACAACATCTGTGGGGTAAAGTTGCACCCAGACCAGGGTCAGCAGTACACCATCTCGATAATCCAGTCCCTAAGGATGTCTGGCACCGGGGGCACGGATCCGGTCTGGGCGGGCCAAACGCTTGGTCTCGTGGGCTTCAAAGAAGGGCCGCAACTCAACAAGCAGTTCGTTGAACTCCGCGATGGTCAAGCCCGTCACGCTACGAAACACGCGGAGGTGCCGTCTCAGATAATGGAATCAGACATGCTGAAATACCATGGCCTATTCTTCATCGCTGCCTCTGCCCTGGCTTTGATAACCTTCGCCCCTCTCAGCAGACTTTGCCCGGACGTGAACGTCCGGGCTGAAAGAGCGAAGCCCTACGGGCTGAAACCCAGCCCCGAAGGGGCTTTGCCCTCTCAGCACGGGGGTTCAGCCCCGTGCTATACCCTGCAAAATCCCACGGTGCGCATTGAACCTGCCCAGTCACTGGTGGACGTGGGGGAGACTTTCACCGTCACGGTGATGATTGATAACGCTGACGACCTGGGAGCCTTTGAGTTCGATCTGCTCTTCGCCCCCGCTGTGGTCACGGTGAACAACGTGATCTTGGGCGATTTCCTAGGCAGCACAGGACGAACGGTGATCCCGCCTAACCCCGACATAGATAATCCGACGGGTCGTGCCAGTTTCGGGGCAGCAACTTTCGGCAGCGCCCCAGGCCCCGACGGGACGGGCGCCCTGGCTACCATCGCCTTCACTGCTCAGGGCCTGGGCGAAAGCCTCCTCGACCTGGAGAACGTGATCGTGCTGGACACCCAAGCCCAACACCAAACGGTCACTGTCGAGGATGGGACAGTGCGAGTGGGATCCACCGTCCACTCGGTCTACCTACCCCTGGTGGTGAAAGGCTGGTGAACCATGAAGGCAATGTGGTTGGATAGACTCCTGCGTAAGATGCCAAGGCGAGGCTTGAGGGGCTGGCTCCCTGTCCTCCTGACTCTCGCTTTCCTCCCCGCGCTGGCGGCCATAGCCGCGCCATCGCCTGCCCCCGACAGCCGCTGGACTAAGGTCCAGGGGGGGCTCCGCAATAGCTACCAGGACCCCACGCTGCGCATCGAGCCCATACAATCCACGGTGACCGTCAGTGAGAGTTTCACCGTCTCAGTGACGATTGATAATGCTAATGACCTGGGAGCCTTCGAGTTCGATCTGCTCTTCGCCCCCGCTGTGGTCACGGTGAACAACGCGATCTTGGGCGATTTCCTAGGCAGCACAGGACGAACGGTGATCCCGCCTAACCCCGACATAGATAATCCGACGGGTCGTGCCAGTTTCGGGGCAGCAACTTTCGGCAGCGCCCCAGGCCCCGACGGGACGGGCGCCCTGGCTACCATCGCCTTCACTGCTCAGGGCCTGGGCGAAAGCCTCCTCGACCTGGAGAACGTGATCGTGCTGGACACCCAAGCCCAACACCAAACGGTCACTGTCGAGGATGGGACAGTGCGAGTGGGATCCACCGTCCACTCGGTCTACCTACCCCTGGTGGTGAAAGGCTGGTGAACCATGAAGGCAATGTGGTTGGATAGACTCCTGCGTAAGATGCCAAGGCGAGGCTTGAGGGGCTGGCTCCCTGTCCTCCTGACTCTCGCTTTCCTCCCCGCGCTGGCGGCCATAGCCGCGCCATCGCCTGCCCCCGACAGCCGCTGGACTAAGGTCCAGGGGGGGCTCCGCAATAGCTACCAGGACCCCACGCTGCGCATCGAGCCCATACAATCCACGGTGACCGTCAGTGAGAGTTTCACCGTCTCAGTGACGATTGATAATGCTAATGACCTGGGAGCCTTCGAGTTCGATCTGCTCTTCGCCCCCGCTGTGGTCACGGTGAACAACGTGACCCTGGGCGCTTTCTTGGGCAGCACCGGGCGAAGCGTTATTGTCCTGGGCCCCAAGATATACAACGACCAGGGGAAGGTCTCTTTCGGGGCAGCTACCTATGGCACCAACCCAGGGCCCAACGGCATGGGAGAGCTGGCCATCGTCAGCCTCACCGCTCAGGGCCAGGGAGAAAGCCCCCTGGATCTGGACAACATCCAGGTGCTGGATACCAACGGCGAATCCCTACCGTCCAACGAGGAGGACGGCTCGGTGGTGGTGGGAGCCATGCCAACCCCGACCTCTACACCGACCAACACCTCTACGCCCACCCGGACTCCAACCAGTACCCCGACCAACACTCCAACGGTCACCCAGGCCCCCACTGACACACCAACAGCGACCAACACCCCGACGCCCACCAACACCCCCACGCCAACGATCACGCCGACGCCAACGGCGACTGAGACGACTACCCCAACGAACACACCCACCGCGACAGCAGAAGCGACTCCGACACCTACCCCAACAGAGACCGTCTTGCCCACGCCGACTATCACCCCAACGCTCACGGAGACGCCAACGCCCACCCCTACAGCAACAGAAGAGCCAACCCGGACACCCACAGCGACACCTACTCCGACAGAGACCTCAACACCGACAGACACTCCAACCGCGACACCCACCCCCACGCCAGCGCCCGTGATCGCCGTCGTTCCCAACCGCGCACCTGTTGGTCACTGGTTCATGTTCACCGGCTCCCATTTCACGCCCCACGGCCTCTTGGAGGAGCAGCTTGTGGACCCCAATGGGGTCCAGCACAGCCTGGGGTCCTTCGAGGCCGATTGGGCCGGGGGATTCGTCCGCCTGCATCGCTGGACGGGAGACTGGCCAACAGGAACCTATATCTACATGGTCTATGACTCCACCAAGCGTATCTGGGCCTCCGTCGGGTTTGAGATGATTGGCTCGTATAATAGCTATCAAGTCTACGTGCCTATAATTGTGAAGGATTACTGAGCGAAAATCCATACTAGTGTCATTGCGAATCCCGCACGGCACCGTCGTGCCATTCACTGGACAAGAAACAAAATTCCTCTGCCATTGCGAGCCCTACAGGGGCGAAACAATCTCCATCTGAGCCACCATCATGCAACAAGAAATCATCACCGACCTAATCCGAGATAAGCTGACTCAAGGGGCCACTTTTCGCTTCCGCGTGATCAGCGGGAGCATGGTTCTGCTCATCCAGGTGGGAGACGAAGTCGTAGCCCAGCGGGTCAGCACTGCAGATCTGCGCTGCGGCGACATTATCCTCTACGCAATGGACGGTGCTTTTCGCATTCACCGCCTGCTGGCCCGGCGGAGACAGGGAGAGATGACGCTCTCGGTGACTAAAGGCGATGCCCCCTTACCCCCGATCCACAGTGGCAGGTGGCTGCATTGCAAGGAGCTTACCGGGCGAAGAAGACCGTCGTCGGGAGCAAGGCACGAGATGGGGCCCTTTGCTAGCCAGAGTCATCACCGCCCCATCTCGATGGTTGGTGTGCCTGGCCCAGCTTTCCCAAGCCCCCCCGAAGATCCACCGAGACCATGCACACCAAGGGAACTCCGGGGCACTCCGGTGAACTTAGAGGGTCTTAAGAGTCATGAACAGGAATTGGGGTGCCATTTTGACCCTGATAACTCTCATCACCCTGCTCAATCTGCCCCACACCCTGCCCGCAGTGACCCTGGCTTGGTTCAAGGCCACGCCAGGCGATGGAGAGGCGTTTTTGGAGTGGGAGACAGCCAGCGAGGTCAATAACAATTGGCTTCAACCTCTGGCGAGGCTCCAGTGAGACGGGCTATGATCTCAGGATCAATGACTCCCTCATCCCCAACAAGGCCTTAAGCTCCGTGCTGGAAGTTCAGTATGATTATATGACACCGATGTGATCAATGGCACGATGTATTACTATTGGCTGGAGAGCATAGACGCCGATGGCAGCAGCGAGTTCCACGGCCCCGTCTCAGCCCTGCCCATAGGTCAGTGGACCGCCACCTCCGCTGCGACTGCCACGCTAATCCCATCGCCCCCTACTTCCATGCGAACACCTACCAGAACACCCACACAGATTTCCCTTCCTCCCCCGCCAATTCCTACCAGCCCTCCTCAACCGACGAGCCCCTCACCTCGATTGCGGTAGCAACTCTCACCGGGACGCCCACCATCACCAGTCCTCCCATTACCACACTTGCTACACCGGAGATCACTGCCCCCACCAGCACAACGACAGCAACAAAAACACCCACCGTTACTCTTCCACCAACGCCGATCCCCTCCCAAACTATCACACCCTCGCCCACCAGTTCTCCTGCCCCAACGCCCGTACCGCCAACCGAACCGCCCACGGCAACACCTGTATCGCCTATCCCTTCCCCAACAATTGTGCCGATATCGCCCACCCGCTCCCCGATGCCCACGACAACAACCACGGTATACATCACACCATCACCGACAGCAACGGTGACGCAGGCGCTCCCGTACCCTGCTCCTGGCACACCCACCCTGACCATTTCGGTTCGGTCTCGTGAGACACCTACCCCCCAATGACATTGGCAGCGGTGCCCACCTCCCGCCGTTCCACGGGGTTGAGCCAGCTCTGGCTGGTGGGCGCGGTGTTCATGGGGATGGGAGTTGGCCTGGCCTGGATGGCCTATGTCTTGACCAGGAGAGGGCAGTGAGTATTCCAAGAAGCAAGAGAGCTCTCCCCCTTGCTGCACTACAGCGCGAACGCTGCATCCCCACCCAAGCCACACCGTTCAGGGTATGATATCGCTGAAAGGGCCATAGGGGCTTATTCGACCTCTCGTTGGAGTTGGCCGCTCTTGTCTCAGCGGCTGGTCAAGCGGTAGTCCGAGGGCACGATGTCCAGGGCAGAGGTTGTGTTTACCGATGCGATGGCCAAACTCCTGACCTGAATCCCGAACTCATTGGCTAGCCCTCAGGCATCAATCTGGCGATCATCGGTCACGATGACCCAAGGCCACCTTTCTGCCGCTGCCTGGCCTCAGAGCCATGGATGACAATGGCACGCAATTCAACGCTGCCGACCACATGGTGTTTCTCCCAAACATCGACTGTCATGAGCACGTCAGCCAGGCGGTAGACGGAATGAAGAATAAAAGGCTCCGCCCCAGCGAGTATGACCCAAGGCGACCTGTTCCTCAGGCTGATTGCGGGCATTTTGAGCCGTCTGTAATGGGCTCTTAAGGTGGAACACTGTGAGGATTTACAACGTCTTATAGCCAGAAATGAGTCAATGAGTAACATGCGAACGAGCCACTCACTACCCCACTGACTCATTCACTGCAACGCAGGAGGTGCAAGATGCTACGCAAACTCACACTATTGGTTCTACTCATGGCCGCCCTGGCCGCCTGTGCCCGATATCCCATCCCTACGCCAGTGGCGCCAAGCGCATACCTGGCCCTGGCCCCGGCTCGGATGTATGCCGGGGAGAGACAGGCGGTCAGCGTCTCCCTGTGGGCAGAGAAGCAGCCAGCAGCAGGCTGGGTGGAACTCAGCCTCCACAGGGGCGGCCAGCCGGTCCTGCGGGAGAAGGAGTTTGTTTCCGGCAAGGGAACCATCGAGTTTCAGGTTCCCTCCAAACCCGGCCAGTATGACCTGGTGCTGTCCGGCCCAGGTTTCGAGGACAAAGCCCAGGTGCAGGTTGCGGAGGGCCTCCTCCTCTTCCTGGAGACGGACAAGCCCATCTACAAGCCAGGCCAGCAGATCCAGGCCCGCATCATCACCCTGGACTCGGAGCTCCTACCCAAGCCAGCCGCGGTGACCATCGAGGTGCTGGACGCTAAAGGCATCAAGGTGGCCCACCAGGAGCTGGAGACCGACGAGTACGGCATGGGCCACTTCTCGCTGCCCCTCTCCACAGAGCCCAACCTGGGCACGTGGAAGATCACTGCCACAGCCGGCGAGCAAAAGGCCCAGGTGGACGTGCGGGTGGAGAAGTACGTCCTCCCCAAGTATGAGGTCAAGGTGGATCTCCCGCGGGAATGGTTCCTGCCAGATGAACCCATCCAGGGGACTGTAGCCGCCGAGTACAGTTTCGGCAAGAGGGTGGTGGGGAAACTGGTGGTCACCGCCCTGCGCTACGTGGGCCAATGGGAGGAATTCGCCCACTTCACAGCCGATATCGACGGCCAGGCCACCTTCGAGATTCCTCCGGTGGGCTACGTCGCTGGCATCCCAGGCCAACGCGGCATGGGCAACGTACAACTCGAGGTGGTTGTGCAAGAGAAGGCCACCGGCTACGAGGAGAAGACCACACGCCTCCTCACCATCGCCCCCAGCAAGCTCAGCCTGCAGCTCATCCCCGAGGGAACCACTTTCAAGCCCGGCCTCCCCTTCAGCTTCCTGCTGGTGACCGAAACGCCGGACAACCAGCCGTTGGATGCCCAGGTGGAGCTTTCCATCGCCTACCTGGATGAGGACTTTCAGCCATTCGACCAGGAGACGCAAAGGGTGCGGACAGAGAAGGGGAAGGCCCTGGTCACGGTCACCCCACCCAGCGGGGCCATCGCCCTGGAAGCCCACGCTCAGGCCCGCGATGCCTATGCCTACAAGATGGTCCAAGCCGGCTACTCCCCCTCCGGCCACTTCATCCACGTGGAGCAACTCAGCACCGGCCCGCTGGCGGTGGGCGACCGCGTCGAGTTCAAGGTGCACTCCACCAAAGAGGCAGCTACTTTTTACTACGAGGTCCTATCGCGGGGCCGGGTGGTGTTCACCGACTACACCCATGCGGATACCATCTCGTTCCAACTGACTCCGCTCATGGCTCCTTCCTCTAAGCTGTTGGTCTATCAAATCTTACCCAACAGTGAGGTGGCTGCCGACTGGCTGCCCTTCGACGTGGAGGGCGACTACCCCCACCGCCTCTCGGCCTCCTTCAGCCCCCTCTCTGTCCCCCCCAACGTTGGAGGGGAGGAAAAAGTGGTGAGCCCTGCCGACGAACTGGAGATCCAGGTCCAGGCCGAGGGCCAGGCCAGGGTGGGCCTGGCGGTGGTGGACCGCTCAGTGTACATCCTGGCCGAGAACCGCCTCAACCTACAACAGGTCTTCGACGAGCTGGAGCGGCTCTACATGGAACCCCAGGTGGAACTCCACGAGGCCCGCTGGATGCCCACCATCTTCACCCCAGGCACCCGCGAGACCTTTGAGCAAGCCGGTGTGATAGTGTTGACCAACAGCAAACTCCCCACGGGGAAGGAATACCAGAGGCAGGACACCTTGCTCTGGGAGGGAGGCCCGGTAATGGTTGAAAAGGAAGCCATACTGGAAGATAGGGCCGTCGAGGCCTCCATGCCTATACCCCCCGCCGTCCCGTCCGTCGGCGTCCCCGCTGGGCTGGCCGAAGTGCAGCGGGTGCGCCAGTTCTTCCCCGAGACGTGGATCTGGGCCACACTTGACACCGGTCCCGACGGCAAGGGCTCACTCCCCGTGGTCGCGCCCGATACCATCACCACCTGGCAACTGCGCGCCGTGGGCATCTCCAGGGAGAAGGGCCTGGGCATAGCCGAGGACCAGCTCAGGGTGTTCCAGCCCTTCTTCCTCAAGGTGGACCTGCCCTACTCCTGCATCCGCGGCGAGGAGTTCCCGGTTAGGGTAGCGCTGTATAACTACCTGAAGGAGCCCCAGGAGATCTACGTCGAGATCGAGGAAGCTGATTGGTTTGAGCTGCGCGATGAGGCCGTGAAGCGCGTCACCGTCCCCGCCGGTGATATCGGAAGCGTGTCCTTCGACATCCGCCCCAACTCCCTGGGCACCCAGAAGGCCAAAATCATCGCCCGCAGCACCCAGGTTGCCGACGCAGTGATCAAGGAGATCATCGTAGAGCCGGAGGGGGTGCAGCGGGAGGAGGTGCGGAACCTGGTGCTCTCCGCGCCCTCTTCTAGGGTACTCACCACCGCTGTACCCAAGGGCATCGTGGAGGGGTCGGCCCGCGCCTATCTGGCAGTGACCGCCAGCTACCTGGCCCAGACCATCGAGGGTCTGGACGGGCTGCTGATCATGCCCTTCGGCTGCGGGGAGCAGAACATGATGGGCCTGGCTCCCGACGTGTTTATCGCCAGGTACCTGGAGGAGACCGGCCAGATGAAGCCCGAGGTGATGGCCAAGGCCGAACTCCTTATGACCACCGGCTATCAGCGCGAGCTGACCTTCCGGCGCTCCGATGGTAGCTTCTCCGCCTTCGGCCAGAGCGACCCAGAGGGCAGCCTCTTCCTCACCGCCTTTGTGCTCAAGACCTTCGCCCAGGCCCAGGGGCTGATCTACGTGGACCCCCAGGTTCTCAGCTCCGCCCGGGATTGGATCATCCAGCACCAGAACGCCGACGGCTCCTTCGATCCGGTCGGTTTCGTCCACCACAAGGAGATGATGGGCGGCGTGGCGGGCAAGAACGCCATCACGGCCTACGTGGCCATCGCCCTGCTGGAGGCCGGCGAAAAAGAGACTGCAGAAGCGGCACTCCGTTACCTGGCAGAGAAGCTACCGACCATCAACGACTCCTACACCGTCGCGCTGGTAGCCTATGCCCTGGAGCTGGGCCAGCACCCCGCCCGCGACAGGGCTTATGAGAAGCTAATGGGACTGGCTATTGAGAACGAAGACGGGCTTCACTGGACTGTGGACAAGGTCGGGGAACGACACGGGAGCCTGGCTGTGGAGGCTACGGGCTACGCGCTGATGGCGCTGCTGGAGCACGGCGATCAGTTCAACGCCGGTCGGGCGGCCCGCTGGCTGGTGACCCAGCGCAACGCCTTCGGCGGCTTCAGTTCGACACAGGACACAGTGGTGGGCATCCAGGCCCTCACCACCTTCGCCGCTGGCAGCCGCGCCGATGTGGACTTGGTCGTTGAAGTCCAGGCAGGGGAGAAATTGAAGCAACTCCATATCACCCCTGAAAACTGCGACGTGCTGCAACTGGTACAGCTTCCCGTGGACGAAGACGTGGCCATCTCCGTGGAGGGGAAGGGGCAGGCGGTGGCCCAGTTAGT
>CAZRSI010000088.1:3977-10747 GCA_964602575.1 uncultured Anaerolineae bacterium | reverse complement strand
GAGACCCACGGGGATGCGAAACTGCTCTGGACCACCCCACTGGCCTAAAAGCTCTCCCTCTGGGGAATAGCGCCACACCTGATGTAGTTCGGGGGCGGTGATAAAGAGGCTGCCGTCGGCAGCCATGGCCAGGTGAGGGCCATTATAAGGGCTAGCCAGGGGTATGGCCCACTCAGCCTGGTAGCGGCCAAAGAGGTCCCACCGCTGAATCCGACAATTAGACGTGTCGGCCACGTACAGGTCGCCCCGTGGGCTGATAGCCACATCGGTGGGCTCCAGTAGCTGGCCAGCGCCACTCCCCTTCTCCCCAAACTGGGCCAACTTGTTGCCCTCGCTATCGTATTTGACCAGCCGACAGCCTCCGGTGTCAGCGATGTAGATGTTATCCTGAGCATCAATGGCCATCCCCCGTGGATGGAAGAACTGAGCCTCCGGCCCACCGAAGCGGCCCAGAGGCTCACCATCGGCGGTGAAGCGATATATCCATCCCGGCTCGGAATCGAGGACCAACACCTGGCCCTGGCTGGTCACAACCACGGCCAGGGGCTCGACGAACTTCTCCTCCCCACCGCTCCAAGCCAGGAGGAACTCGCCTCGACCGTTAAACTTCTGGATACGACGGTTGCCGGTGTCGGCCACGTAGACGTTTCCCTCGTTGTCAACAGCGACGTCGCGAGGCTCATTGAACTGCCCCTCGTCCGTCCCCGGCCCACCCCATATCTCAGGCTGGCCCAGAGCCATCTCCTGAGGCTTCCGGGGCGCGGGTGATGGCATTGGCGCATGCATCACAACCCTTGGATAAGCGCCTTGAGGCGGAAAAAGCCGCTCTGAGGGCACGATATCCTGTCCTCCGCCGGGAGGTCTCCAGTAGAGGTTGATGTGGGAATGATTGCTCCTGTCCACGTACCGCACGCGGATATCGTGCAAGCCGACCGTCAAGGCAATCGCCCCCTCCCGGTATTGATTGGGAACGTGAGTCTCCACCACCAGTTGTCCATCTATGTAGAGCCAAGAATCATCAATGGATTCCAATCCAAAAGTGTAGCTCCCCGTCACAGGGGCCCCTAGCTTGCCCGTTCACTCCACAGTGTAGGGCCTGGGCAAGGGGGTGATGTGGAAGTAAAGAGCCAGGGAAGGATCAATCTGCTCCAGCGCCGGCTCTCCAGCCCAGTTCAGGTCTCGATAATAGCGGCCCAAAAGGCCATTGCTGCTTACCGGCGGGGTGGTGTAGAGAAATCGCTGGGGAATAGGGTTGGGGGGCTCGCCTGGTGGCTGCCAGTAGAGCTCCACCCGCCCAGCACCACCCTCGGCCTCTACCCGCAGGGCATGGTTCCCCTTGGCCAGGAGAAGCTCGGCCTCGCCGGGCTTATCCAGCAAGAGATTCTCATCCAGATAGACTCGGCCCTCGGCTGGAGCCATGAGGCCCAGGCGATAACGTCCATATCGAGGGACGTAGAGCACTCCCTCCCAGCGGACGCTGAAAGGCTCGGGCATAGGCGATTCTCTCTCCCAGTTGAAGCTGATTGGGGCCTCCTTGCGTTCCAGGATGGGCGTCCCTTCCCAACTATCTCCTTCAAAATAACGCCCTACCAACCCCTGGATGTCCGTGATCTGCTTAGGCGTGAGTTGGCAATAGTAGAGCACAGCAGGCCCGCCGAAGGGAGAGCAGAGTTCCTCAAAGATGCCTCCAGGGTAATATCGCTTGGCATCCAAGAACAGAGAACGCCTTGCAGGGTCAATGAACAGCACCACCTCCCGCTCCCCACTCTCTCGCAAGGGCATGGTGTCGGTGGTCTCCAGACGCTTGTAATTGGTTATGTTCCGGGCCAGGAAACGCAGGGTGGGGTGGTTGTGATAAAGGGAGATGACGTGGAAATCGTAATCAGGGCCCATTTCGGCCATACGGCGAGCAGTCAGGGTTTCAGCAGTGGAGAAAGCATTCCAGACGGCGAAGTCCTTGGCCTGCACCTGGAAGTAGGTGTACATGTTCTCCCAACCGATATAGACCAGCAACAGGCAGCAAGCAGCGGCTGGCAGCCAGGGCCAGTATCTCACGGAGTTATCCCATTCCTTGGCGATGAGATGCAAGGGAATGCAAGCCAAGATGTAGGCCGCGGGCAGGGTACCGATGGCCCGCAGGGATTGAGGAGCCTCGAACTCCAGGGAGAAAATCCCTCCACACAGCATCACCAACAGCCAAAGCCCCAATAGCAGGTACTTGGGCTGAAGCCCACGGTACAGGCTGTAGCCGAAGCCCAACACGAAGAGAGCAGAGGTGGCGAAGTCCAACATCGGTTTGCCGGGCAGATTGTGGCGGCCGTTGGGATCACCGCGATAGTTGAACATCAGGAGGTGCTTCTGTGTGCTCGTACGCACCGCCTCAATGGCCTGAGAAGGAGTTCTATCTTTGAATATCGAGGTGACGCGAGCGCGGTCCGAGAAAGCCTGAGGGTCTCGCCAGGCGAATTGGCCTACTGGAGCGAAGGCCAGAAAAGCCGCAAAGGCGAAGACCAGCACGCCCAGTTTATAACGCTGCACAAAGCCTCTCTCGACAACAGCCTTATGGACCAAGAATAATCCGACCACGGGAGCAAAGAGATAGAAAGCAGCGTAGAAACAGGCCCCAAAGCCCATCGCTACGCCACCTAAAGCGAAATCCAGGCTCCGCCCAGAGCGCAATCCTCTCAACAGAAAGTAGAGGGCCAAAAGTTCAAAAAAGGGAGTAGTAATGCAATACATCCCAATGCGACTGAAGTTAACCCCCCAACGGGAGATAGCCATGAGAAAGGCCAGGACCAACGCCAGGCGACCATCGAAGAACTCACGGCCAAAAAGATAGGCAGCGATCACCGTACCTATACCAAAGACAGCGCTGACAGCTCTAACAGAGAAGATATCTATGCCAAAGAGCCTGAATGAAAAGGAGATTAGGAACATAAAATGGGATGGGGAGTTGGTAGGCCGCATATAAATGGGCCGATAGGCGGGATCGTCCAGAATGCGTTTGGCTTCCAGGCCGTTCACCGCCTCGTCATACCAGACGCCGAAGGGGAGGGAATCCAGGTTGTAGAGGCGCACAAAAGCGGCGACGACGAGTATCGCAATCAAAATGAGGGTCTCTGTTTTGGGACGCCAGAGCCGGGAGGAAAACTGTCGGAGGTTCACCTGCCCCGGTGTGAACTCCATCGCCCAGAAGGCGGCTACGAAGAGGGCAATGCTAGCCAGGTAGAGGAGCCAGGCAGTAGTGGGGGGAGCATCGTGTCTGAAAAGACGCAACGAGAGGAGGATGCAAACCCCAGCCAAGACCAGCAACGCCAGGCCCCAGCTCAACTGATGTGTCGAAATCCCTGGCCGCGTCACTGCAGAGCCCTCCACCTCAGCCTTTGGCCTTTGGGCTTTGAGCTTTGAGCTTTGACCGCGGCTAGCATAGGCGAGGAGAACAACGGCCACCAAGTACAAAATCAACGCATCGGCAATGCGGTCCATTCGGAAGCGGCTCTGAGCGAAGAACCCCAGGCCCACCGCCGCCAGGGCCAGTACTAGATTGGTGATTTTGCGTCGTTCCTGCATAACCGTTCAGCGACCAGGAAACCAGTGATCAGGGAATCTCTGCAAACTTCATCACCCGATGGTTGGCCGCATCGGTCACGTAGATGTTGCCCTCTGTATCCACAGCGATGCCGATCGGTAGAGCGAAGGATTTGCTGTCGAAGCCGTATTCGCCGAAGGTGGCTACGAATTCGCCGTCCCGGTCGAAGACTATCACTCGATAGCCCTCAGGATCGGTGACGTAGACGCGCCCGTCAGCGACGGCCAGGTAGGGCTTGTTGACCACCGACTGGCCGTACCAGCCAGAGATGGGCCACTTGGCCACAAATTTGAAGCCTGGGTCGAATTTCTGCACCCGCTGGTTCCAGGTGTCGGCCACGTAAATATAGCCTTCATCATCAACGGCAATGCCCACCGGCTCATCCATCTGGCCGTCCTCCACCCCGAAACCACCCCACTGAGCGAGGAACTGGCCGTTGGGATCGAACACCTGTATTCGCTTGTTGCCCGTGTCGGTCACGTAGAGGTTACCAGCAGCGTCAATAGCGATGTCGCGGGGACCCCAGAACAGGCTCTCAGCGCCGACCGCAACACCGCCCGTATCCCTGAAGCTGCCCCATTGCAGCAGGAAGTTCCCCTCGCTATCGAATTTCTGGATGCGATGGTTCCACGTATCGGCCACATACACATTGCCTTCGGCATCCACTGCGATGCCCCAGGGCTCCTTGAACTGACCCGGCCCCGTCCCCTCGCTTCCCCACTGGGCCAGGAACTTGCCATTTGAGTCGAACTTCTGGATGCGATGGTTATTGCTGTCAACGACGTAGACATTGCCCTCCCCGTCCACCGCGATGCCCCTCGGATCTTGAAACTGCCCGTTGCCCTTGCCCTGGCTGCCCCAGATCAGCGTAGCTGCCACCTCGCGCTTCCCCTTGGCATAGGGATCCTCCACTACCTCTACCGGGGCTGGGCCGACGCCGTAGTCCCAGAGCTGGTTGACCACGTCCTTGCGCACACAGAAGTAGAACTCATCTTTGTAGTACCAATCATCGGTGGAGCGGGGATACTTGCGGTAGAAGAAGATGCTCCACCACTTGCGCCGCTTGGCTGGATCTCGTAGGACATTGATGATCTTACGCAGAGTCAGGTCCTTGTACTCCTCCATAGGCCACCAGATCAGCCGCCGCTTGAACCAATAGTAGTTGTTGCCCAGGAAAGGCTTCACTTTGGTATCGTTGGGTGGGCCTACCAGGACTATCGGTGCATCCAAGGCCTGTTTGGTGGGCTGGGAACCATAATAAGCGGTGTTGGGATACTCCTGCAGATACCACTCGAAGGGCCAGGTGGACTCGTTGTCGTAAGCCACCTTGATCTGCTTATCGCCCACCGTGCGCCGTGAGATTTCTTCGATCTCCCTCATGGTCAGCGTGATGTCGGGCGTGCCGTGGGCGTAGACGATGAACTCTTTGGCGGTATCGTAGTTGATGTAGCTGGCCATCCAACTGAAGCGAATGGTCAGGATGCAGAGAAGTGTAAAAGCGGTGACGAAGATCACCTGCCAGCTTCGCCTCGTCCCCAGGCGTCGCCAATAGTGCACCACGCCTGCGACCAAGACCGCGCCCACCACCAGGGCCGCCAGCCACTGCAGCGTAGCACTCAGTTGCTCCAGAGATCTCCCTTGGAAAGGCTTCGTGGCGACCAGGGACCCACCAGCGAAAAGGGTGAGAACCAATAGCAGGGCCAGGATCGCTCCGCCATCCCGCCAGATCCCGCGCCAATCCACCCGCTCGAACACCTGGCCAACGAAGTATCCGGCCACCACGATCATCGGCAGGACGGGGTGCAGAATCAGCCAGGGCATCTTCTCGCCAGCCCAACTGTAGAGAACCACGGCGGCGACCAGCCAGTAGATCAAAAAGGGTACAACGGGGGCTTCTCCATTGCGGATTGCGGATTGCGGATTGCGGACTTGGCGTCTCCTCGTGTTGCGGATTACAGAGCCAATGCCCATTAGGCTGAAGAGAAGGGGGACGAATTCATAGAATGGCATGAGGAAGAAGTAGTAGTACCAGGGTTGGCCGCCACGGCGGACATCCTGCTGGGCCAGCCAGTAGCCCAGGGAGCCGACCACGCCCGTGGCGAAACCCCGCCCGTTGGTGAAGAAGGTGGTGTACAGGACGATGTAGATGCCGTAGAAGAGCGCAGCGGAGACAAGCCAGCGCCTCCAATCCCACCAGATACCCACCAAAGCTGAAATAGCCGCCAAAACAAGAAAGGTCACGCCGGAGCGAATGATCCCCGCCTGGCTGTAGTCCAGCGGATCCGCTCCCAGCAGGAATTTGACGGGAAAAGCGGTGAGGAGGGGCAAAACCAGGGCGCCCATCACCAGGGCCAGCTCAAAGGCCGGGATACTCCTTATGTCCCGTTCCTTGTCGCCAAGCCACTGGACCAGGAACAGAATCCCCAGGAAGGAACCCAGGATGAGTCCGTGGATAAAGGTGACCTCCTTGGTGCAGAAAGACAGGGACAGGATCACCACCAACATATAGAGGTGGAAATCCTTGCGCTCTTCCAGATAGCGGAGCATGGCGAAGATGAGGAGCATGGTCCACACGGCGATATAGATGTCGTTGCGGATGTAGCGGGAGTAGTAGAGGAAGGAAGGTGAGATGAGAAACAGGAACGAGGTAACCAGCGCCCCCGTCCGTCCCAGCCACTTGCGGAAGAGGTAGGGCAGGGCAACCAGGACAACGCCGAACAGGGCGGGCACGATGCGGGCCGTGTAGCTGTTCACCCCGAAGAGGAGATGAGTGAAGGCGTTGGCCTCAAACAGAAAGGGCCCGTGACTGGCCGGGTCGTGCTTGTAGCCATAGCCAGCATACAACTTCCAGGACCAGTTGGCGTGCCAGCTCTCGTCGTGGCTAATCGCCCGCGCCCCCAGGTCCCAGAAGCGGGTGGCAATGGCCAGAATGATAAGGAGGATGTAGAGAGCGGTTTCCCAATTCAGGTTGAAAAGACGCGAGATAGGGGTATCAAGGAAGCTATTCTTTTCAGACAAACGTTTCTGCATCGAATTCACCTCTCTAGAACACGGATTCGCAGGATTATCGGATTGCCTCTTCATCCAAATCACCTGATCCGTTCATCCCGCCAACTCGCTGTTCTTTTATTCACTGCCTTCCGGCGGTTGTTCTTGCTTCACCCACAGAATCACATTGGTG
>CAZRSI010000088.1:0-3877 GCA_964602575.1 uncultured Anaerolineae bacterium | reverse complement strand
GGTGGACTGTCACGGGAATGCTCCTGGCGTCGCCCTTCCTGCTGGACACGAATTCCAGGGTCTGCACCAGATCGAGCAGGTTTCGAGAGGTCGGAGCAGTCATGATGAGCTCGTGGGGGTCGCTGCCCCGCCGATAGTTCAGGTTGCAACTGATGCCCACGGTCACCAGAGTCAGGACCAGCATCAGGACCAGCCCTCCCGCCCGTAAGGTCGGCTCAGGCCCAAAGGAGACCCAGTAGAGAATCAGCAATCCAGCCAGGATGAAGACCGCCACCAGCGCCAGCAACAGGTAATTACTCGTGCCCCGGGAGGCATAGCTCCCCAATTCTAGACCCAGATGCACGACCACAGGACATGCCAGAACCACGAACAGGCCCTCCCACATCCAGGAGGCTTTGGCAACCAGCTCCTCGAGCAGGCGTCCGATGAAGGCGCCCGCCAGCAGAGCCAGCGGCACCACGATGAGCAACACGTCGCCCGGCCCTCGAGCGCCAGCGATGAAGTAGATCAACAATGCTATCCCCGACCAATAGGCCAGGAAAAGAGAGAAGAGATCGCGCCGCCTCAGCAGGTAGACCACCGCCGCCAGGCCGAAGACGAGGATCAGCGGCTCGTAGACCAGCAGCAATTGGAGGTGATAGTACCAGGGATGGCCGCCAACTCGCGGCGGGAAAGCCGAAAGCCAGGCAGGGAACAGGTCTATGGCATCCTGCAAGCCCGAAAAACGAAGCAGAAAGCTCGTGGAAAGCAAGGCAAACAAAACGGCGAGCAGTGTGCCGCTATCTCTCAGCACTCCCTTCTCCCTGCGAGCTGCCCGCCAGGCCTTGAGAACCATCTGCCAGTACTCGCTGGAGCTCAAAAACCTGTTGACCAAAGCCAGCACCAGTACAAAGCTAACCACAACGAAGAGGAAAGTGTAAGTTCCTGCCCCTGCGGTCAAGGCCAGGGCCAGGGCGATTGCCACCAGGTAGAGATGCCTGGATTGCCTCTGCTCAAGATGGTCGAACAGACCAATGGTTATGGCCAGGGCGCAGGTCGCCACGATGATCTCGCCCCCCAGGTAGCGGGAGAAGAAGAGAACCGAGGGGGAGATCGCCAGGAGACACGAGGCCGCCAGAGCACCCATCCGTCCCAGATGTCGCCGCAGGAAGTAAGGCCCGATCGCCAGCAGCGCTCCGCTGAGGGCCGGCACCAGCCTGGCCAAGAAGTCACCGGCCCCGAACACGGCAAAGAGAAGCATATTGGCGGTGAAGAGAAGAGGGCTGATTTGCCCCACAGGTGGACCTTGAGATAAGCCCTGCGCGAAGCGCCAGGCAGCCAACGCCTGGGCTGCTTCCCCGGCCTGCATGGGGCGACCGCCCAGCTTGTAGAGACGCAAGCCCACCGCCATCAAGGCGATGATGAGGTAAAGCGCTACCTCCACCGTCAGCGATGATGGCTTGGCAGCTTGCCTCTTTCTCCTAGTGCGTTCAGCTACAGTCATTATTTGTTCTTCCCATCACTACAACAAATTGAGAAAGGAGTGAATACTTCCGAATTCGCTGATTTCCCAATCCGTTGATTTCCCAATTCGCTGATTTCCTAATTCGCTGTTGTGTTTCCACCACCTACGGCCGCCGCTCATAAATGGTCACATTCCCCTGCTGGAAGGCCACGTCCATGAAGCGGTCGAACTTGGCCAGGGATGCCGAGCTGTACTTGCCTCGCTCCAAGGGGCCAACGTAAATATAGGTTATATCATATTTTTCTAACAGCGTCAAGACCTGCTGGATATCCATGCTACTGTAAATAGTATTGATGTCGGGCTCGCGCTTGCCCGGCTCGTCGTAGTTTCCCCGCCATTGCAGCTCGTGGCCACCCCAACCCAGCAGCGTGGGCAGCCCCGTGCGGCTCGAGACACGCCCGTACTCGGTGAAGGAGCCACCTGTGGCCTCCAGGATAACCGGCGTGCCCTGCACATGCTTGTTGAGCCACTGCACGGCAGCGTACTCGTCGGGGGAGTGCTGGCGTACCCAGGCCAGGCCATCCAGGGTCGGTCGGTGGGCAAAGCCGCCGGCTTTGTCGAATCCGGCCACCATGGGGTACACCATGCCCAAGGCAAAGAGCACCCCGAAGCCCACCAGAAACAGAGTCCGTCCCAGCCCCTTCGCCCCTTCGATGACATAGTACAAACCATAAGCGCTGGCCAAGGCCAACAGCACCCAGGCCTGGTAGTAGAACTTGAAGACAGTGTTCATGCGCGTGCCGAAGGTATCTCGCAGGTAGACGAACTCCACGCTGAGGGTGAGCAACAGGGCAGTGGCGATGATGAGCAGTACGAACAGCGTGCTCTTTGATCGCCGAAGGTCTTCCGGCCGAGGCGGGGAGGGCTCGGTCTGGAGACCTTCGCCCATCGTATTGTCTCCCACTGATCGCCGAAGGTCTCCTGACCGAGGCGAAAAGGGCTCGGTCGAGAGACCTTCGCCCATCATATTTCGCCAATTCGCTGCTTCGCTACTCCGCAACTTCCCCCACAGCACGGCGACGGTCCAGGCGATGAGCACCGCCAGGAAGAGATAGGTCCAAGGATTGCCCAGACGGATGGCGATGAACCTCCTGGCCAGCGAGGGCAAATCGGCCCCGCCAACCTGCTGTCGCACCACCGGGCTTTCCAAAACACCTCGCAGAAAGGCCTGCCCCCTGGCGGTGAACAGGATGACAGCGATGGCCCCGAACGCAGCCAAGGGCGGCAGAAACAGAGTCCAGAACAACACGTTCAGCCCGCTACTCAATAGACTCTTCCCCTCGCCCTCATCTCTCAGCCCCTTCGTCACCGACACCAGGAAGCCAATGACAACGAACAGGAACAGCCCGAAGAAAATCAGATACTGGTGCAACCTGGTAGGATTGAATAGGTTGGGCAGGATTCCCCCCGCCTGCGACTGGAAGCCAATGTAAAAAGGCAGGTAGAGGAGGCCGCCCAGGAGCCCCAATCCAACGGCTGTGTAAACGATGTCCTTCGCTAAAGCCCAGTTGATCTTCCCGTAGTACCCATAGCGATGCAGCCCGTAGGCCATAGCCACCACAAACAGGTAGATGGGGAAATCCCAGGTATTCAAAAAAGACAGGCCACCCAGGCAGAGGGCGTAGAGGAGTGGATGTTGGAAATTGGAAAATGGAGATTGGATATTGGAGATTAGATATTGGAGATTAGATATTGAGGATTGGAGTTTGACGTTTGACGTTTCACGCTTCACGTTTGACGTTTTACGCTTGACGTTTGTGACCTCTTGCCTGAGCACGTTGAGTGCCAGGGCCAATGCTAGCAGTACGAAAGGCAAAGCCAACACATGCGGATGCATATCGCCCAGCATGAAGCTGAAGAAAGGAAACTCGTCAATTACCTCCATGCTATTGCCCAGCAGGTCCTTGTCGTGGATGACGCGGGAGGCACGCCACCACCACCATCCCCCACCAAGATCGAACCACCTCCCGGTGACCCGCCCGTTGCTTACCAGCTCTTTTATGTCAAGCCACCTCCAGAAGCCAGGCGAGCCCAGCCCCTTGGAGTAGAGCACCTCGAAGATAGCCTCCAAGTTGCCAAGGATGGCAACGAAAAGAGGGCCCAACAAGGGGACGAGGTAACGAATCAACGAGTCTCCTCTACTCCTCTGCTCCTCTGCTCCCCTGCTCCCTTGCTCCCTTGCTCCCTTGCTCCTCCGCTCCTCTGCTCCCTGGATGAGATTGTACACCAACGAGTAGGCCCCCGTCACTGTCAGAGCGAACAGCAGCGCGATGCCCAGGTTGAAGGCCTCAGCGGGAGCCACGCCCGACAGCTTGGTGAGCATGGCCATCATCAGGTAGCCGAAGTAATAGTAACTGATAGCGAACCCGGACA
>CAZRSI010000087.1:0-10901 GCA_964602575.1 uncultured Anaerolineae bacterium | reverse complement strand
CACTTACTTGCCACCCTAGCTCAATCGGCAGAGCAAGCGCTTCGTAAGCGTTAGGTTATCGGTTCGAGTCCGATGGGTGGCTCTGTCCAGGCCCCATGCATTGGGGCTTTTGTTTTTTCCAATTTGGGGATATAGTGTATAATTTAGAATGATAAAACCATGAAGACAGGAGGGGCGTACCTTGGCTGAGCATGTGTACATCGAGAACCTGGCCGACCACGAAGGCGAAGAGGTAACCCTCAAGGGCTGGCTGTACAATAAGACCGATAAAGGCAAGCTCCAGTTCTTGCTGGTACGCGATGGAACAGGCATTGCCCAAGGGGTGGTTTTTGAGGGCGATGTGTCGCCCGAGGTTTTTGAAGCAGCCCAAAAGGTGACCCAGGAGTCGTCCCTGATCGTCACTGGCGTTGTGCGGGCCGACAAGCGAGCGCCGGGGGGATATGAGCTGGCAGTGAAAGATGTGGAAATAGTGCAACTGGCCAAAGATTACCCTATCACCCCCAAGGAGCATGGGATAGAATTCTTGATGGATCACCGACACCTTTGGCTCCGCTCCTCCAGACCACATGCCATCCTTCGGGTGCGGGCCGAGGTGGTGCGAGCCATTCGCGACTGGCTGGATTCTCACGGTTTCATCAATGTGGATACTCCTATCCTCACCCCATCTTCCTGCGAGGACACCACCACCCTCTTTGAAACCGACTATTTCGGGGAGCCAGCTTATCTCACCCAGAGCGGCCAGCTCTACAACGAGGCCAACATCATGTCGTTTGGCAGGGTGTATTGCTTTGGCCCCACCTTCCGAGCCGAGAAGTCGAAGACTCGTCGCCACCTGCTGGAATTCTGGATGGTGGAACCGGAGATGGCCTGGGCCGACCTGGAGGAGTGCATGCGGATCGAGGAGGAACTGGTCAGCTATGTCGTCCAGCGGACACTGCAAAATCGGGCCAAGGAACTGGAAACCCTCGGGCGCGATACAACGCTGCTGGAGAAGGTAGAGCCGCCGTTCCCTCGCATCACCTACGACTCAGCCGTTGAAATACTCAACAAGCAGGGAGTCCCCATAGAATGGGGTGACGACTTTGGTGCCCCCCACGAAACAGCTATATCAGAGCACTTCGAGAAGCCAGTGTTCGTGCATCACTATCCAACCCAGTGCAAAGCTTTCTACATGGAGGTTGATCCTGAACGCCCGGAGGTCTGCCTCTCGGTGGACTTGCTTGCTCCAGAAGGGTACGGCGAGATCATCGGGGGCGGTCAGCGCAGCGCCAGCTACGAGTATTTGGAAAAGCAGATAGAAAAACTTGGCATTTCCCGCCAAGCTTATGAGTGGTATCTTGACCTGCGGCGCTACGGATCGGTGCCCCACTCCGGCTTCGGCCTGGGCATAGAGCGCACTGTGGCCTGGATCTGCGGCGTAAAGCACATCCGGGAAACCATTCCCTTCCCCAGGATGCTGGGCAGGCTATATCCATAGCCGAAGTTCGAAATCCAATGAAAAAGGTAAAGGCCAGCTTCAAACCCCAAACTGCAAACTCTAAACGGGGTTTGATAATTCACCTGTTGTCACTCACCTCTCCGGAGGATGCCCTCACCACTTACTATACCCTCTACCACCAACGGACACAGCTTTTCACTTTCGGCCGGAACGCAGTCGAGGGTTTTCTGGCCATCTGCCAGACTGGGCACGACCTTTTCACCCCCCTGGTTGTCACACGAGCCGTTTCGGACGATATACTGGCCGCTCTACTGGTCGAATATCTGGACAGAGGCCGAGAGTACCTCTTTGCGGTAAAATGGCAAATGGCCCCCATCCTGAGGCAATACCTCATCACCCGGGATGAGCACTACAACCTGATCTACACCGTTGACGAAGCAAGCTTTAGATCGGAAACCCGTCATCTGGTTAAAAGAGTGGTTAGGGAAGGTCATTATCCTCGGTTTGAGATCCGTGATGGCGGGAACACGGTTGCGGTGGCAAGCACGAACTGGCGCTCGCCTTACTTCGCCGCGATAGGTGTCTGGACCCAAGAGGGTTACCGAGGGCAGGGTTTGGCCAAAGCGGTTGTCTCTGCCTGCACCTCGGAATTGCTGAGGGAGAATGTCCGGCCCCTTTACATAGTTGACAAGAGCAACACCGCTTCGATACGAGTCTGCGAGGCTTTGGGCTACTACTTCTCTGGCCACAAAGAATTCTCTTGTAGAGGCAGGCTGAGGATTTGAACAAAGTGATTTTTGCGCAAATGTGGAAATTAAGCTATAATAATTGTTGAAATAGCTAAGGCAGTGTTGAAATAAGTAGAAGAGATGATGGATAGCGATGATTCTGGCTGATTTCATTTCGATTGCTGTATATTGGCTTCTGGTCATCATATGGGGCCTTATCGTCCTGGTGTTTCTGACGAGGTATGACCAGCCCAAGGCCGAAGAGCCGAGAAGTGCTACAGTTGCCAGGCTCATTCTTATCCTCGGCCTCGCGGTATTGGTAATTGACAGCCTTTTCTTCAGCGCCTGGTTCACCGCCAGGGGCGAAGCCTCCAGGGAGTATCTCGCCAGAACCCTATATCAGAGCGAATACACCATCATTCCCAAGATCCTTCTGCTCATCGGCGCTGTTGCAGGGCTCATCCTGACCTGGAGAAACAGGATAGAAGAGGTTGAAAAAGAGACAGAAAACCTGAGGAAAATCTCTGCCCTCAATGCCATTGCGGCCACAGTCAGCCAATCCCTGAAGCTGGAGGAGATTCTGAACACCTCTCTGGAGAAAGTGGCGGAAGTGATGAGGGTGGAAGCCGGAGCCATCGCTCTTGTGGATGAGAAGAGCCGAAAACTGGCTTTCAACGCGCATCTGGGTTTCCAAGAAGAGCTAATGCGCAAAGCGAATTCCCTGAAAGTAGGGCAAGGGCTGACCGGACGGGCAGCGGAATCGGGAAAACCCGTCCTGGCGGAGGAACTCTCCCAGGAAGCGGGCCTTTCGGAATTTGAAACGGGGATGAGAGAAAGCGGATTCTGCTCTCTCGCCTGCATACCGCTGCGATCCAAAGAGAAAGTTCTTGGGGTGATGGACATCGCCAGTCAACGGGTTCGTCACTTCTCCCCTCAGGATGTGGAACTACTCACCTCTATTGGCAACCAGATCGGTGTGGCCATTCACAATGCCCGGCTTTATCAGGATTTGGACAAGGCATACAAGGACCTGAAGGCAACGAAGGCCCAGCTTTTCCAGACAGCCAAACTTTCGGCCATCGGCGAGTTGGCCGCTGGCATTGCCCACGAGATCCGAAACCCGTTGACGACCATCATCGGCGATGCCCAGTTGCTTATGGCGGACATGAAACCGGGCGATCCGGGATACGAGTCGCTGAAAGCCATCGAGCGGTCAGGGTACCGGGCCAGCAAGGTGATTCGCAACCTATTGAGCTTTTCCCGCCAGGAAGAGTACGAATTCGCAGACGTGGACATCAACGAGTCCATCAATAATGCTCTGGGCCTTATCGCCTATCAGATAGAGAGATCCAGGATCTCTATCATAAAAGACCTGGCTGATAAGCTGCCTGTGGTATGGGGCAGTGCTCATCATCTAGAGGAGGTATGGATTAATCTGCTGATCAACGCTCGAGATGCCATACCTGCCAAACAAGCGGGCGAGATCCGCATCGTCTCTCGCCTGGACGAGTCTGGCAAGGCCGTTCAGGTACTCATTTCGGACAATGGCTGCGGCATCCCTAAAGCCCACATGGACAGAGTATTCGACCCCTTTTTCACAACTAAAGAGGTGGACAAAGGAACAGGGCTAGGGTTATACATTACTTACAACATTGTGACCCGTCATAACGGAACTATCGAGATAGACAGTGAGGAAGGAAAGGGGACAACCGTTATCGTGACTTTGCCAACAAAGAATGAGGTTGAGGCTAAGGAGCAGGGTGATGCCACTCTCGATCTTGGAGGTGAACCATGGCTCTCATCTTAGTTGTTGATGATGATCGAGATGTGGCCGGAACAATAGAGCGCACTCTTCGGCGCAGGAACCATGAAGTGCTCGTTGCCTACAGCGGCGCCCAGGCTCTGCAACTGATTCGAGAGCAGCCTCCGGACCTGGTAGTGCTCGACATCATGATGCCACGCATGGATGGTATCGAGGTTTGCCAGCGCATTCGCTCTCTACCCAACGTGGCTTCTGTGCCTATCTTATTCCTGACGGCCAGGGGCAAGATCGAGGACAAGATCGAGGGTTTCGAGGCCGGGGCCGATGACTATCTAACAAAACCCTTTGACTTGCGGGAGCTGGAATTGAGAGTCAGGGCGCTTTTGCGCCGCAGCTTGCCATCCGAAGCCCCCAAAACCCCCCTGGAAGTCGGAGATCTCTCCCTTAATCCACGCACCTTCGAGTTGACCGTGAAGGACAAGACCATACTCCTCACCCCTGTAGAGTTTGAGCTGGTCTACTACCTGATGAGGCACGCTGGGGAGGTTATCTCCACTGAAAGACTGCTCCAAGAGGTGTGGGAGTACCCTCCAGGCACAGGTGACCCCAACTTGGTCAGAGCTCACATTAAGAACATTCGAGCAAAGATCGAACCCTCCCCCAGCAACCCCATTTATATCCAGACCATCTCCCGCCACGGTTACGTCATTTCTGGATGAACCCCTTCGCGGCTTGCCGGGGATTAACCCTATTGCTGGAAGCAGCCCCAAGAGTGTTTGTTAGGCAATAGTTCACTGCCCAACAAACACTTTTTCGTTGGGGGCCCCGTTGTCCCTGATCACAGCCACCCCCTAACCTTTTCACGCAAAATTCATGTCAATTTAATGTCTTCTTCACCCTAAACCGGCCTCGATTTTGCTATAATGCAAGTAGTTCGGAAGATTTGCCGGTGTTTTACCTGCTTTTGGACAGCCCTCCTCTGAAGGGAAGGTGCAAGCCAGGGAGAGAGCAAAGCAAATAATTAAAGTGGCAGGCACTTCCATGAACTAGATGTGGGACGTACTGAACTAAAGTGCCTGTCACCTGGAGAGTGTGCTACTAATGTCTAAATCCAAGGAGGAGCATATGGTAGAGGAAGAGATGACCATTCTGACAGCAAAAGAGGCCGCTGAGTATCTTCGGGTGAGTCTGTATACTTTGAGAAGAATGGAGAGCGAGGGAAGTCTGATTCCTTTCCGCACTCCTGGAGGACATCGCCGGTATAGCCTCAAAATGCTCAACGAATACCTGGAGAAGAGCCGCATGACTCCTCCCTGCCGCCGCAAGTCAAAGGTGAAGCCAAAAGCTAAGACCAGCGGTGAAGAGGAGTCAGAGCCATCGTCGTAGCCTTGGAGTTCACTATAGCCCTCGGAGACAAAAGCACCCTCCGATGAGCACCTTAAACATTGGCACCCCCGAAGGGGGTAATCGCTTCAGGCAAAGACGGCTTTCGAATTCCTGTCATGGTCAGCAGCACTCCTCGCACCGAAGACGGTCGCTACGCAGGCACCTTGGCCGTCTTCACCGACATTACCAAATATAAGCAAGTGGAAAGTGAACTTCAACATAGCCTACGCAGGCTGCGCAGCACTTTCGATGAAGCCATCCATGCTCTCGCATCAGCAATGAGATTCAGGGACCCTTATACGGCTATCCAGCAACGGCGAGTAACCCAACTGGCTGTTGCCATCGCCGAAGAAATGGGCCACCCCAATGAGCAAATTGAAGGGCTTCGTGTGGCTGCAGCGGTTTATGACATCGGTAAGATAAACGTACCCATCGAATTCCTCAGCGACCCAGAGGGCCTCACCGATCTTGAATATGGCATCATCAAAGCGCATCCCCAGGTTGGCTATGAGGCTTTGAAAGAGGTGCGATTTCCATGGCCTGTGGCTGAAATCGTACTGCAGCATCACGAAAGAATGGACGGCTCTGGATATCCTCAGGGTCTGAAGGGTAATGCACCTGTCTGAATGTTTGGGACGCACGCTCC
The DNA here is from genome assembly GCA_964602575.1 of uncultured Anaerolineae bacterium. GTDB lineage: Bacteria > Chloroflexota > Anaerolineae > VGOG01 > VGOG01 > CAZRSI01. The sequence continues at coordinate 4,941 of CAZRSI010000087.1, read as the reverse complement.
GAGGAGGGAGAATGCAACAAGTCGAACCGAGCTATGAGCTAGAAGAGAAAATGACAGAACTGGAGGCAATTAACATTGCACTGCTATCTAGAGAGGAGCAACTCGCTACCCTCAGCAAGGTTTGCGCCGAGGTCAACCGATCCCTCGATCTGCAAGAGACCTTGGAGAGAGCGCTGGATATTATGTTGTCTTCGATGCGGATGGATGCAGGCTTCATTTTCTTGCTGAACGAAACCAGGAAAGAGTTCTTGCTGAAAGCTCAGCGGGGAATGAAAACTCATTTTGGTGAGGAATCAGTCATTATGGAAGCCGGCCGAGATTTTCCCACCGAGCTCTCTGACCTGGACATTTCGGTACAGGATATCTCTACATATCCCAGGCTTAGCAGATTCCTGCGGGAAAGGGAGGGCCTCCGCTCCTTTATCAACGTGCCCCTGAGCGCAAACGGTGAACTGCTGGGGATCATCAATCTCTTTAGTCAAGACCATGCTCTAACCGCTCCGGACACCCACGTGTTGGCAATCATTGGCCAGCAAATTGGAAAAGCCATTGAGAATGCGCAACTATTCCAGAAGGTGGTTTGTGCCAAAAAGGAGTGGGAGGAGATATTCGATGCCATTACTGAAGGCATCTTCATGATAGACGAAGATTACAACATTCTCCGCGTGAATATCGCCTTTGCGGATATGGTGGGCACCACACCAGCCAAGCTCATCGGCAAGAAATGCTACCAAGTCCTTCACAATAAGGATGTGCCCCCCGACTATTGCCCCAAGGCGGAAACAATGGAGATGGAGGAGCCCCAAACTATTGAGGTAAGGGAAGCAACGTTAGAAAAAGACCTCTTGTTATCCATCTATCCACTGCGAAATCAGCGAGGGAATGTAGACAGAGTGGTTCACATCGTCCAAGATATCACCCTGCGAAAGCAACTCCAGGGACAGCTTGCGCAAGCAGAGAAGCTCTCGGCCATCGGGCGGCTGGCCCAGGGGATCGCTCACAACCTTTTGACCCCTCTAACGGTGATACGGGGCCGAACTCAGCTTGTCGCCGAAGAGATGCAGGATTTCTTTGAACAAACACTGCCTCCTTTACTGAGGCGTGCGGCTAGCCGTAAGTCCCAGATGCCCCTCAACACAGCTCAGACTTACGCGGAGATACGTCAGGAGTTGCTTGCCATTGAGCGGGGATGCCGAACCATGGAGGACATAATCAACAACCTGATGTACAAGAGCCGCCGAGAGCAAGAGGAACATAAGCAGTTGATTGATATCAACGACCTTCTTTGGCAAGAACTGAAATTCCTGGATGGAGACCCGCGCTTCAAGCACGATATCAATAAGGTGTACAATTTCTGCGAATCACCTCTCTACATTGAGGGCATTTACAGCGATTTCAGCCAGGCGTTTTCCAACCTGATCCGGAATGCCATAGATGCTATGGAAGGCTGCGAGAATCCAGTGCTTACCATCACCACACGCTGTAACGACAATTACATCTGCGTGGATATCCACGACACAGGAGTAGGTATCCCTCCAGAGAATATTCCCCACCTTTTCGAACCCTTCTTTACCACCAAATCCCTCAACGGAGGGAACACGGCTGGAACAGGGCTGGGGCTGCACAGTTGTTATCAGCTTCTGAGTCCATACGGGGCCAAATTTGAGGTAAAGAGCCGGCCGGGCGATACCACTTTCACGGTGAAGATACCACGACAGCAGTGCGCCCAACGCTGAAACACTGAGCTTTGTTCTTTCAGCGTCGAGCTTTAGCTCGGCGCTCAGCGAGCACGGGGAACAGGAGACGATCCCACCGAGATCACCGGGAGGAAAACCCGGAAGTCCAGAGGCAGTACCTGAAGGGCGATGGTATGGGTTCTCCCCGGTGTTTCAGCGACGTTTACCTCAAGTTTGACGGTTGGAGACAACTGTAGCACGGTGATAGTAGGGTCTTGACTCAACACGGAGGTTGCAGCTCTGGCCAGGTCTACGGCGATCGTGCTCTGGACATGGGTGGGATCCGCTACGGCTACGGTCATCGTCCTTTCATCATATTCCCTCACCACAATGGCCGCTTTGCTGTGAGCAGTGACACCAGCAATGCTGCCGCCCCCATCTAACCAGAAGTTGGCCGCGGTGATGCCCAGGGTCGTTTCTCTCACCGCCTGCACGCTGCTGTTGTTGGCCAGAATCACTACATCGGGATGGGTGCTATACTCCTTGACTTCCTGGGCAAGCTTACCTGGCAGAACGATGTAGCTGTAAGACGCATCGTCGGGATCCACACCGTGGTCCATCCATACGGTGAGGTAGTTCCTGGTATGTTCGAAGTGGAAATACTCGAATTCGGCGATGATCTCTGAAGCGGTATCGCTTGTGTTTTGGGCGAAAAGCCCCATCTTCAGGTCAGGATTCCAACCCCCACCGGCATCTCCTGCCAGTTCGTTGATATAGGTGTGAATGGGGGCCATCCACGGTCCCCAATCACCACGGGCAAACATGGCGTATTGGTTCCCGCTCTTGTCAATTCTCAAGTAGGTCGAACTAGGACGGTCGCTGATGCTGTACGTGGATGTCACCCCATCGCTCTCGCTAACCATTTTCAGGCGAGGGCCGTGATCATAGTATCTGGATATATACACATAGTTGTCATCGTCCCGGTACAAGATGAGCCCCGCTTCCTGGCCAGCTTCTGAGGGTGAGAACGTCAGCTTGGTGGTGACACGAAAGTCCTCGGGAGGAGCCTTCGCCAAAAGGATGTTTCGAGTGGAGTTTGTCGTGCCCATCAATGTTCCCGGCTGGGTTACGATCCGCAGGGCTGATCCTGTCCAAGTGTAGTGAGTATCATCCTCCCGCACCCAGCTCCAAAACGCTTTCTTCTCGGTGCTGTCGAATTCGTCGTTGCCGGGAACGTAGAAGGCGGTGTTGATGTCCTCGTTCCTTCCGGCCCTTTCTTCCCTGAGAAAGTTCAGGTCCGCGCCGCCGGGGAACACGTAGCCCCCTGTGCCAGCCAGATGAAACCAGTTCACATTGGTCAATTGTTCGCTCCACGTCAGGCGGGCAGGTTGCAGTATGCGGTCCACAACGAGAGCATTATCTCCTTGGGAGTTCAGGCTCCTGTTTTCGACCACGGTCTCGATGGTGCGCCCGGAGGTGCTGTGAATGCCCGCTCCCAGGGCGACGATTTCGTCGTCGAACATGAACCACGACTTTCTGACGCGCAGGTCCATGTTGGAGTAGTCGTGCTGTTGAAAGTCCATGCCCGCCACGCCGTACGTGCCCTCCAGGGTAGCCCCGCCGGCCCAACTGTTAGGCATCAGTGAGCAACATGCGGTCCCGTCGGGGCGGGAGGGGTCACGGTCCACGGTGATCCCCGGCAGGCGGTGAGGATCAACGGTGGACCAGAAGATGAAGTTGTAGTCCTCTGGGTTGAGATAGAGGTACGTCATGCCATCGGCGGTGTACCAACCTTTAGGATTCTCCCCATTCAGCCACTCGTAGTTCCTGATTCGGTCGGAGTGCATGGCGATATCGAACACCCACCCGGGCCGCCTGTGGACAACGCGGTCTTGATTGTAGAACTGGAAGTTCCCGACTAATGGCGGGGCCGGGGCAATGGTAGGGTCAGCGAGGATTGATTTGGCCTTTTGAATAGCCCACAGGGATAAGTGCCGGAACAGGATATTCCGGTCCCCAGTCTCAAGGTAGTGTTTCAGGGTACTGCTGATCTCGTTGAGCCGTGCGCCCTCGGCGAAGTCAGCCAGGGTGATGAGGCCCTCGATGATGCGGGTTCTTCCTGTGCCCATGGGCCACTCGGGCAGCCAGGCAGTGAACGGTCTGGTGATCTCGCGTCCTCGCACCGATTCCAGCACCGTGCCTTTGAACAATACGGGAGCAAACGTCTTACCCACCCACTCGTAGATATTATCGCGCCCCGGTGAGGTGTTATCCCACGGCGAGCCGCTGAGGATCCACAGGACATCGGCCAGGTGATACAGCAGGGCCGCACCATAACCACCCGCGTAGGGATAGTGGCCGTGCTGAATAAACGAGCCGTCACGATAGAAGCCATCGCCACTGGTCACGTAGGGGAACACATCGTCCAGGCCATCGGAGCCAGCCTGGATTTTCTCCTCTTCCTTGCCGATGATGCCTCGCACAGTCAACACTTTGCATTTCCACACCCGGTTGGCCCCGGTCATATCCACGGTGGGAGTGAAATGATCTACGGCTCTCATGTAATTGTTGATCTGCTGGGAAGTCAAAGCGTCGTAAAGCAGAATCACGATGTCATTGAGGAGCCAGGGGATGCCGATTTCCCAGTGCCACCAGTTGTCGTAGGGCGATACGTACTCGTTGTAGCGGTTCTGGTAGAGCCAGTCCAAACCAGCCACAACGTCGTTCAGAAGCTGTGCGTTTTGATAGTATCCTGAGCCGTAGGTAGCCCACGCCCTGGCCATCGCTCCCAATCGCTGGTAGATGGAATAGAGGGCGGCTGAGTCTTCTGCGCTGGGCCCCTCCAGATCATCCCAGACGTGGGTTGTATGGTTCATGGATTGCCAATAGTTCCCCGCCGCTTGATCGAGCCTCTCGATATAGCTTCGAATGTGGGGGTCGGAGAGATCATAGGGTGCACTCGGGTCATAGCCCGTCAGCTTTTGTCGGTACTTCAGCCTAAGGGCATCATACACATCCTCGGTATAGACCGCACCTAGTGTGGTCTGCCCCAAAAGGAGGGCAGATAGGATAGTAATCAGGCCGCAGACTGCGGAAAGTTTGATCTCAAACATGCGAATTCTTCCTCGATCGCGAGGCAAGAGGAACTCGTCGGAAAGATAGGGTTAACGGGGAATCCATTATTTGAGCGGGTTGACAAACTCCCTCAAATAAATGTCAAGGGTGCTACCTATACGCCCCCCAGCATACACCAGCCATCGCCCGT
>CAZRSI010000086.1:0-10978 GCA_964602575.1 uncultured Anaerolineae bacterium | reverse complement strand
GCTCAATTGCATACAACACTGTCATCAACCGTTCGTAGTCGTGTTTGAGGAGGGCGGCGATTTCCCGTGCGGCCCGCTCCAACCATGCCCTGTCCTGGCCCCGCTGCCGATAGGCCTGGCGGATGTGAGCAGCCAGAAGTTGCTCGGACGGCACCTCGCCAGAGGCCGAAAGGAGCAGACGCAGGTAGTAGAGCCGCTCGCTGAAGGCCCGCACTTCCTCCGCTGCGCATTGATGCACCGAATAGTGAAGGGGCGGAGGTTGGGCGGGCAGATGCTGGCGAATGGCTCCATCCTCCACACAGCCCACCAGGAGGACGCTGAACTCGGTTCGCAGGGTATGCCTCAGCTCCGGGTGCTCGTTGTAGATGGCCTCGTCGTAGACTGTCTCGGTGCTGCGCCGCACGGCACGGCGGCCAGGGTCCAAACCGGTCGTGGTGCCATGACTTACTACACCGTAGACGCATCCCCCCTCGCCTATTTCAACCTTCACCAGGCTGCCCAAGGCCGGCGGACGGTTGAGTTCAAAACTCTCTGCCACAAAACCTGTTGTTCCTGTTTCGATAATCTCACCTATTCTCATGGTCAAATCGTCCTCTATACTGCTCGCCTCCGCTTGCTGCGGTCTTTAGCTGAGCGGGCATACACGATGCCTCGCTCCGCCAGGGCTCTCTCCACCAATTCCTCCACCAGTCGCCTCTCCGCCGTGGTGATGACCGCTTGCTCATGAGCCTCCTGCAGGGCCGGAGGGTAAGGCGGATAGTCCGGGCTGCGCTGACACTGGTCATAGACCAGGGCGTGTACTAAATCCAGCATCCTCGCATTTCGCATCACCCACTGGGGAGCCTCGATGCGCACCACCTCGCCGCCCACGTTCAGATAAAAGAACTGGATGCGGTGGCTGCTGTAGTGCTCCAGAATGGCCGAGGTGCTCTCGAATACATCGGAGCGCCGGCCAGCCTCCAAGAGCCCCTCGAACAACTGCCGATCCCAGACCGTGCCCAGGAAGCGACAGAGTCTCTGCTGCTCCTCGGGTAGGGAGCAGTGTTCGCAGTCGGAGGGGTCGTCGCGGCAGAGCGAGACCCGCAGGATGTTGGCCACGTCGTGGCTGCCGGTGTAACTGATGTAACCCACAATCGGTATGCTGGTCGCCCGGAATCCATCCAGGCATCTCAGAAGCTGACCCAGGAACTCATCCTTAACCTCTGTCTCCTCGTTCTGCAACTGCCAGAGGATCAGCGAGCCGTCTCTCAACACCACCGTCGGCACAGTTGTTGCTCTGATAGCTTTCAATGCCGCCTGCAGTTCGGCGATTTGCATCTTGACGCCCAGCCGCACCCCCTCAACGGGAATGCGTTTTCTGTTGGGGGAAATGTGGAGCTCGTTATCCTCGAAATAGAGCTGCCCCTCCGAACCCAGATCAGCGTTGGGTTGGCTGCCGTAAGTGAGAACAGCATGGCCGGTGTTGATCACGTAGTATCGCAGTGGACTGTGGCGGTCAGGAGGGATGGATGAGCCGTCGGAGGCGACCACGCTGAAGTCCGCAGGGGGCAGAGGGGGCGAGAAGGTCTGGGCGAGGGTGTGGACAGGGATGGCCACCAACCAGGGAAATTTTCCTCGGCGGGCACTCACTCTGGATCGCAGTTTCTCAGCATCCACAGCTACCAAGAGCTCTCGCGCCTTCTCCAACAGATTGCTGCGTTCCTCTGCCACAAAGGAAGAAGCCATCCTATCCACTTGCTGGCTGATGGGGCCTAATTCTAAAGGCAATTCAATCCTCCTATCGCCTCGCTACCCACAGCCAATTATACCCCATACTGCCTACCTTGACAAGAACGGGCTTGCAACAGGGCTTGCGCAGCGAAGCCTGGGGAGGGTCAAGGGGTATCCCCTCAACCCCACTTTTTCCTGTTCAGGGCAGGGCTAAATGGGCCAATGCCCCACATCGGCGACGAGAAGAGGGATATTGGGGGGACACCCCCCACACCCCCCGACCTGCTGCGCGGGCTTGCAACATCGGCCGGCTTGTAGTAAAATAGAATACAGAATTGCTCGCAATAGATGTCGGTTCGCGTTTTGGGTGGTGGACTGACGCTCACTGCGAGTCCAGGCGGAGGCAGGCTATATGGAAGCGCTGAAGGAGAGGATCGAACGGGAGGGCCGGAATCTGGGGCGGGGCATCTTGAAGGTTGACAGTTTCATCAACCATCAAGTTGATCCAGAGTTGATGATGACGGTCGGGCGAGAGTTGGCCGGGCGATTTGCCAACGTGGGGGCTACCAAGGTGCTGACAGCAGAGATCTCGGGAATAGCCCCTGCTCTGACCACGGCCTTGGCCCTGGGGATTCCAGTGGTCTATGCCCGCAAGACCAAGCCCATCACGATGCCCGAGCACGTCTATCGCCAGACAGCCCCTTCCCACACTAAGGGTCGCAACGTGGAGTTGATGGCCTCGCCCGAGTTTCTGCAGCCCTCGGACAGGATTCTCATTGTGGACGACTTCCTGGCCACCGGCCAGACCATCGCCGCCCTGGTCAAGTTGGTGGAGGAAGCGGGGGCGGAACTCGTAGGCATCGGGATCCTCATCGAGAAGCGGTTTGAAGGGGGACGAGCCCTGCTGGAGGAGCTGGGCGTCCCCATCGAGTCCCTGGTGGTCATCACCGATATGTCCAACGGCCGCATCGTCTTCGCGGAATAACCAATGATCACTGAAGCAGTAGCCATTTTGGATTTCGGTTCCCAATACACGCAGCTTATCGCCCGCAGGGTGCGGGAGGCTCATGTCTATTGCGAGTTAATTCCATGGAATGCGCCTTACGAGCAGGTTGAGCGCCTCAATCCGCGTGGCTTCGTCCTATCCGGCGGGCCAGCCAGCGTCTACGACGAGGACGCCCCTACCCTGCCCGACTACGTGTTGGAGAGCGGCCTGCCTGTGCTGGGCATCTGCTACGGGATGCAACTGCTAGCCCACGCTCTGGGAGGCAAAGTCACCCCGGCAGGAGAAAGAGAGTACGGCCCTGCTGAGCTCTCCGTCTTAGCCCTGTCTTCCCCTCTCTTTGCCGGGCTGCCTTTCTCCATGAAGGTCTGGATGAGCCACGGCGACCGGGTGGAGGTGCTTCCCCCAGGTTTTGTGGCCCTGGCCTCCACCGCCAACTCGCCCATCGCCGCCATGGGCGACGAGGTGCGCCGGCTCTATGGCCTCCAGTTTCATCCGGAGGTGGTCCACACGCCTTACGGCGGCGAGATCATCCGCAACTTTCTCTACAACGTCTGTGGGTTGAAAGGGATGTGGACGGCAGCCTCCTTCGTCGAGGAGGCCGTGGCCAGGATCAAGGAGCAGGTGGGCGACGGGCGAGTCATCTGCGCCCTCTCCGGCGGCGTGGACTCCACAGTGACGGCCACCCTGGTGAAACGAGCAGTGGGTGAGAGGCTGACCTGCATCTTCGTTGACCACGGACTCCTGCGCCAGGGCGAGGCAGAGCGTAACCTGGAGCGCTTCCGCCGCCTGGGGCTCAACGTGGTCTTCGTTGATGCCAGGGAGCGCTTTCTCCAGAAGTTGCGAGGCGTGATTGACCCCGAGGAGAAACGGCGCATCATCGGCGAGGAGTTTGTGCGGGTGTTCGAGGAGGAAGCGGCCAGGCTGGGCCACTTCGATTTCCTGGCTCAGGGTACCCTTTACCCCGACGTCATCGAAAGCGCGTCGGCTGTCACTGGCACCGCCCCCCGCATTAAAACCCACCACAATGTGGGCGGCCTGCCGGCTGACATGCGCTTCCAACTCATCGAGCCGCTCCGCTATTTGTTCAAAGATGAAGTGCGCCAGGTAGGGCTGGAACTGGGGCTCCCTGAGGAGGTGGTCTACCGCCAGCCTTTTCCCGGGCCAGCGCTGGCCGTCCGCATCATTGGCGAAGTCACCAGGGAGAAACTGGAGATGCTGAGAGCTGCTGATGCCATCGTGACCGAGGAGATCGAGCGAGCCGGGCTGGGAAGAAGGGTTTGGCAGTATTTTGCCGTGCTCACGCCAGTCAGGAGCGTGGGAGTGATGGGCGACGGGCGCACTTATGAGAGCACCGTCGCCGTGCGGGCCGTTACCAGCCAGGATGGCATGACCGCCGACTGGGCACGGCTTCCCCACGACTTGTTGGCTCGCATCGGCAGCCGCATCGTCAACGAGGTGCCGGGCGTCAACCGCGTGGTTTACGACATCACCTCCAAGCCACCAGCAACGATTGAGTGGGAGTAACAAATTGGCCTAGCTACACGTTGTCCCAACCATAGAAGAGGGGTTAATTGCCATGACACAGACAGAAACCATCAACAGTTACGCTATTTATGACAAGCTACTCGATTTGGAGAGGAGCATCCGAGAGCTGAGAATGCTCTTATTGGTCACAAAGCCACCGGCGGAAAGGATCTGTCGCCACCCTGTTTCTCTGGAGGGAATATGGGCTGGTGCAAAGATCACTGACGAGGACATTGAGGACGCTAAACGATCAATGTTTGCCTATCAGTACGAAGGCAGGGATTATTAACTATGCCCTACGTAACTGACGCACACCCCCTGATTTGGTATTTCACGCTCGATCCCCGCCTCAGCCCAAAAGCCCTGGAGATTTTCAGGAGCTCCGCCGCAGGTAGGGAGATCATCATTATACCGACCATTGTTCTCGGCGAAATCCTTCATGTTTCAGAGGCTGGTAGAATGCCGGTGTCCTTCCAAGATGTACTATCAAAGATAGAAGAAGGCGATAACTACGAAATCGCTGCCCTTGATCTTCACGTGGTGAAGGCAGCCAGCGAGATTCAGGTTGGTCTTGAGATGCACGATAGGTTTATCACTGCTACAGCCAAGGTTCTTGGTTTGCCTCTTATCACCAGGGATAAGAAAATAACTGCAGCAGGCATCGTGGAAGTCGTTTGGTAGAGAGAGGTCTTCTCTTGATTAAGCTCTTGCACTTCGCCGACCTCCACCTGGGGGTGGAAAACTACGGGCGGATTGACCCGACCACAGGACTCAGCACCCGCCTGATGGACTTCCTGCGTGCCTACGACCAGGTGGTGGATTATGCGCTGGAGAATAACATTGACCTGGTGGTCTTCGCTGGCGATGCCTACAAGACCCGCGATCCCAATCCAACTTATCAGCGGGAATTCGCCAAGCGCATTCGGCGTCTCTCGGCAGCGGGCATTCCCACCGTGTTGGTGGCAGGCAACCACGATACTCCCCACGCCGCAGGCCGGGCTACCTCGGTGGAGATCTTCGCCACCCTGGAGGTGGAAAATGTCTATGTGGCCAGGAAGCCAGAGGTCATCACTATCGAGACCCAAGAGAGCCCTGTGCAGGTTGTAGCCCTGCCCTGGGTCACCCGCAGCACGTTGCTGGCCCGAGATGAATACAAGAACAAGAATCTGGAGGAAATCAACCAGCTCATTCTGGATAAGGTCATCAATATCGTTGAGGGGCCCGAGGGCTTGATCAGCCAACTAGACCGAACTCTACCTACCATCCTTGCCGCCCACGCCACTGTTCAGGGGGCGGTCTACGGCTCGGAGCGGAGCGTGATGCTGGGCCAAGAGGTGATCCTGCCGCCTAGCCTGGTCAAGAACGAGGCTTTCGACTACGTAGCCCTGGGGCACATCCACAAACACCAGGTTCTTAATGAGGACCCGCCCGTGATCTATAGTGGCAGCGTCGAGCGCATTGACTTCGGCGAGGAGCGGGAGGACAAGGGCTTCGTGGTAGCCGAGTTGGAGCGAGGGCGGGTCAGTTGGCAATTCGTCAAAACAGATGCCCGCCCTTTCGTCACCATCGAAGTGAACGTTCAGGGCGACGACCCCACGGCTGAGATACTGGAAGCCATTGCCGCCCACGACATCGAGGATGCTGTGGTGCGGCTCATCATTCACACGCCCGTCGAGAAGGAACCCCTTATCAACGAGGGCGCAATCCGTCGTGCGCTGGCAGAAGCCTTCCACATCGCGGCCATTGTTAAGGACGTGGAGCGTAAGGTGCGGCTGCGTCTGGGCGATCAGCCCATTGAGGAGATGACGCCTCGTCAAATGCTGGAGCGGTACTTCCAGGTGAAACAAACGCCTCCTGAACGCATCCCATTGCTGCTGAAGTATGCCGAGGAGATATTCCGGGAGATAGAAGAGGGACTCTGAAACACAAAATTCCAGGCTCAAGAGTCAAAACGGAGGGCTGAGTATGAATCCAAAAGTAGGAACCCTCATGGGCAAGCTTAGCCTCGTTGGTGGGATCAGGCAGGAACAGGTCACAAACGTGGCTGCGGTTAAGCCGGCGCATGCCATCTTCAGCAGGCACAAAAAGGAGCGTTTGTACATCGTAGTTGAGGTAACGGGCGACCTTTTGGGTCGGGACGAGATATATCGTGAGCTGACCAGGATCATAGGCAAGGAGTACTTCCAAACCCGGGGTAGCATCACGGCCAGGCTACGCCAGGCTATAAGTGCTGCCAACTCTTATCTCCTGCAGGAAAACCTCCGTTCGCTTCCCCACAAACAGCGCGCTGGGGGAGTTACTTGTGCTGTGCTCAAGGAGGGAAATGTCTACATCGCCCACGCAGGGCCTACAGCAGCATATGTATCTTACCAAGGGAAACTGTCGCGCTTCCCGGAAACCGCCGTTGACGAACTAATCCCCGAAGACGCAGCCCCCTTGGGCTTTAAAAGAGGGGTGCCGGTTCGGTTCTATCGCAGCAAAGTGGGGCTCGGAGATGTCATCCTTCTGGCCAGTGGCTTCCTGGCTCGAGAAGCTAGCACGGAACAGATTGCCCAGGCCATCGTTGGGCAGGACATAGACCCGGCCCTGGCTCATCTGGAAGGGTTAGCTGGCGAGGGAGAGACCTCGGCCCTGCTTATCCGAGTTGCTCCAGTGGAGGAAAGGGCAAGGGTTCAACGCCAGGCTGTGGCGAGACAACCGGCCAGGCCAAGGGAAACGCCGCCTCCCAGGGTCAAAAAGGCCCCCGCCCAGGTCCGCGCCACCCCACCCAAGGTCAGTGAAGTACCGCGAGGGATTCGCGAGGCACCGCCCAAAGTCAGCGAAGCCCCACCTAAGGTCGGCGAAGTACCGCGTGGGATTCGCGAGGCACCGTCCAAAGCCAGCAAGACCCCATCGAGTCCAATGGAAACATTGGAGGAACGCTTGCCCAGGACGGATTGGGATAGCCTGAAACGCCGCGTGTCATCGGCATTGGTCAGCTTCTTAAAGGCAACAGGCAACTTTCTCAAAAGATTGTTGCCAGAGGCAGAGGGCCCTGCCGCTCGCGAGCGCGCCCCATCACCAAAACGACCCTCCCGGCTGAGTGAAAGGATTGGAAATTTTTGGATGGGCCTTGCCATTGCTTTACCCGTTATTGTCGTTATCCTGGTGGCGGTTGTTTCTTGGCAGGAGGGAGTTGCCAGGCGCACTCGCTTCACGGAGCTTATGACCCAGGCCCAGCAGCAGATGGAGATGGTTGGACAGGTGGATGAGCCCACTGCTAGGGACTACTTGTTGAAGGCCCTCGACTCTTTGGCCGAAGCCGAGGCGGTGAGTCCCGGCGACCATCAGGTGAGGGCAATGCGAGAACAGGCCGAGTACATACTCAAGAAGATAGACCGAGTTACCGAAGTGGAATGGATAAACCTTCTATGGGAGTATAGCGAGCCAGGCAGTGATCCCAGCCGGGTGATCATTGCCAAAGATATTGACGTTTATGTGTTGGACAGGAATCTCGATTGGGTCTATAAGCACCTTCTTGACAATACCATGCACAACTTGCAGGAGTTGGAAGTTGACCCGGTGCTCCTGCGCAAGGGAGACCAGCGGGATCCCATAGTGGTGGGTGAACTGGTGGACATGACCTGGGCGAGAGCGGAGGGCAGCCGTCCGACAAATAGCCTCCTTGTGTTGGAAAGTGGAGGCTCACTGCTGGAATATGAGCCCTTGAGAGGTATCCAGGTGCTGCCGATAGGCGGAAGCGACCAATGGATTCAACCTCAAGTATTGAGAAGCTATGGGGGAAATTTGTACCTGTTGGATTCAGGCTTGAACCAAATATTGCGCTACGAACCAAATTACGGTGGTGCACCTGAGGGCTACTTCACCGCCCCTGGCGCAGTGGACCTGGCGGGCGCGGTGGATATGGCCATAGACGGCCAGATATACATCCTCTACGCCGATGGACGAATTCTGAAACTCGTGGGCGGGGAGCCAGTCCCCTTCGAAATCACAGGGCTCTATGAGCCACTGCAAAACCCGACAGCCATCTTCACCAACGAAGAGACAGAGTTTCTGTATATTGCCGACAGAGGCAACAAGCGTATCCTACAGCTTACAAAGGCAGGACATGTCCAACGGCAACTCAGGGCCGTTGAGGGCAGCAATGCATTCGATGAATTGAAAAGCCTCTATGCCATCGAGAGATTTCACCTGCTTTACTTCCTCAGCGGCGACACACTTTATGTAACTAATATCCCGGCGGAGTAAAATATTATAATATCCTTGAGGGGAAGTGCCGAGGCTGTTGGGGGTTTTTGTGTGGAAGGAGGGAACCCATGCAACTCCAAAACGTGCTGGCTGTTGTGTTGGGTGGTGGACGTGGAGCCCGCCTCTATCCGCTGACCAAGTTGCGGGCCAAACCGGCTGTGCCCATCGGCGGCAAATACCGTCTGATTGACATCCCTATCAGCAATTGCATCAATTCCGGCATCACCCGTATCTTCGTCCTCACCCAATTCCTCTCGGCCTCCCTCCATCGCCACGTCTTCCGAACCTACAAATTCGACGACTTCTCCCGTGGCTTCGTTGAGATTCTGGCAGCAGAGCAGACGTTGAACAAGGCCGATTGGTACCAGGGAACGGCGGATGCCGTTCGTCAACAGATACATCGCTTCCTCACCCGGGGGGCGGAAGACGTGCTGATCCTGGCTGGCGACCATCTCTATCGAATGGACTACGGCCAGTTCGTGGGCTTCCACCGGGAGAAGCGGGCTGACCTTACTATCTCCGTCCTCCCTGTCTCTGCAGCAGATGCGCCTCGCTATGGTATCCTCAAAACTAATGACGAAGGGCGCATCGTTGCTTTCCGCGAGAAGCCCCAGGGGCCCGAGGAACTGGAGGGGCTGGAGAGTCGCTATGGGGATGAACGGCCCTATCTGGCCTCCATGGGTATCTACGTGTTTAGGATGGACATATTGACCCGACTTTTGGAAGAGAGCAACGGCGATGACTTTGGGAAGCACATAATTCCAGCAGCTATTGAATCGGTGCGTGTTTATGCCTTCCCCTTCGGTGGCTACTGGGAGGACATTGGCACCATCTCCGCTTTCTATCAGGCTAACCTGGCCCTAGCCCGGCCAGACCCGCCTTTTGACTTCTACGACCCGCATCGGCCCATTTACACTCGCTCTCGCTTTCTGCCGCCCTCACGGGTGGATGGTTGCCGTTTGAAACAGGCATTAGTAGCAGAAGGTTGTTGGCTCTATGAGGCGGACATCGAGGAATGCGTTATCGGCCTGCGCAGCATAGTGCGGCCAGGCGCGCAATTGCGCCAGGTGGTGATGCTGGGGGCCGACTTCTATGAAGACGAGGGCGAAAAAGCGGAAAACCGCCGCCTGGGACGCCCCCACGTGGGCATTGGCCAGGGGGCCCATATCGAGCGGGCCATAATTGACAAAAACGCTCGCATTGGGCAGGGTGTTGTGATTCGCTCGCACCAGGGAGAACCGGACCGTGAAGAAGAGAACTACGCCATTAGAGATGGAATCGTCGTCATTCCCAAGAATGCTGTCATACCCGATGGGACGATCATTTGATACCCCTTAGCCCTCCAAATGACTTTTGTCATAGACAAACGGCTGTCTCGGTGATACGAAGACAGCCGTTTTAGCTCTCGGTTAATGTGATATGAGCCTACGCAAGTTGTTCGGTAGGAGTTCCAGGCAGTGCGAGGGAAGGGAGTAATAGCGACGGTGGATTGACACCGGGTACTGGTGGGCAAACGGGCGTTGATAATTGTCGTATGCTCCCCTCCCATCACACCACTAGCATGGCCATCCTTCTAGGGAAGATCCCCAGCCGGTCGCCGGAGCGGACCGGCGCGTCGAGATACGATCCCTTTGCGGGGATGCGTTCCTTGGCGGACTGATACCCCAACCAGAAAGCCATTGAACAGCGGGTGTTGAGCAACTGGTGATTGAGGAAAATCTGGCCTACTTCCGAGGAATCAATGCCGATTTGCCGCAGCACACTGCCTACCGTCTCATGGTTGTCTGTGGGCAACTGCACGACCGACTGGCCGCTGGTCATCTTCTCCTGCGCGTAGCGACGCAGGTCGCCATAAAGATGCACTTCGATCATGGGAATTTCCCCTCCAAACCTTATGTTTCCTTGGCTAGGGTAGCGTTGATCTCATCGGTCTGAAGGTGGCCCTGTACCATTACCTCCACTCGCTGTAGCCCTGGTATCTGAGAAACTTTCTCCCTGATCTCCCGTCCAATGTGCAGGGCGAATGGCATGGGGCAGATGGGATTGGCCATCTTAAAGCGCTCGATGAGGAAATGGAGGGTGACCCTCCTGCACTTGACTTTTGCGGAGCGATCCCATACTCCTGCAAAGAGGGCAACCAGGATCACCCGCAGCGATGTGCTCCCATCAACACCGCCAGGCTCTATTCACTTTTGATGATATTGTAACATAGGAGACCCGCTGTGTCAATCCCCTTTCCACAAAGACTCTCCCCACCCAACGCCCACCAAAATCGCCGGATCGGGTGCGCAGCTTGCTGGATTAGACAAGAAGCCACCTGGCTGGCTGCGCAGGTGGCTTCTTGGATGATGCGAGTTGCTATGGCTATTCGGCATTGGTCACGGTGAACTTCCCTCCATCGCTGCGGCCGAAGACCTCTGGGAAGTACATCTCGTAGGCAGTGGCCGGCATGACCAGGAACTCGCCCGGCACGCTGGCCCGCATGAGGTA
>CAZRSI010000085.1:4028-11039 GCA_964602575.1 uncultured Anaerolineae bacterium | reverse complement strand
TGGGAGCACATCCAGCATGGCCGAGGTCAACAACAAGCCTCGGCTTTTTTCTAAGTAGCTCACTTTGAGTCGCAGTGCAGGATCGAAGGCAATGCTGAAGCGAGATAAACACAAAAGTGCGAATATAAACTACGAAGAAGAACGCGAACGCATGGTCGGGAATCAGATAATCCGTCGTGGCATCAAGGATAGACAAGTACTGGATGCCATGCGCCGAGTGCCTCGTCACCTCTTTGTTCCAGAGGACATCCGCCGCCTGGCCTATTCCAATGGCCCCCTCCCTATTGGACACGGGCAAACTATCTCCCAACCTTACATCGTTGCTCTCATGACAGAACTATTGGAGCTTACCGGAGAAGAGAAAGTGCTGGAGTTAGGCACGGGCTCTGGCTACCAGGCAGCCATCCTGAGCTGCTTGGCCCGCGAAGTATACAGTATAGAGCGCCACGCAGCATTAGCGGAACAAGCCAGGAAAATCCTGACTCAGTTGGGTTATGATAATGTTATGATCAAAGTCGGCGATGGAACCCTCGGCTGGCTGGAGCACGCTCCTTACGATGCTATTATTGTTACAGCCGCCGCTCCGGATATCCCACAACCCCTCATAGAGCAATTAGCCGATGGAGGACGTCTGGTAGCCCCAATAGGAAGCCGGTGGTCACAGATGCTGGTTAAAGTGAAACGTCAGGGCAACAAACTGACCAGGAAAAACTTGACTCCTGTGGCATTCGTGCCTCTAATCGGAGAATATGGCTGGAAAGCAACTTAAAATTTATGTAAAAATACTTGACATATAACTGATCTTGTGCTATAATATATATAATCTGAGAGCAAGTGCGACTTAGTTCCTCCTGAAGGCAGCGATCCCATGTGAGCACAAGTCGCATTTTTAGCATATAGGCTCTTCACCCCTGCCTGGAAGAGGCGAGCACTAGATGATAAAACTTAACCTGGCCAAATTGTTAGAAGAACCTGTTGGCTCTAGGATGAGCTTCGACTTGGATGAGGGGCAACAGACACTGGCCGAAGACCTTCACGTAGAGTTTGTGCGAGGAACCATCGAATTCATTCGCACCAGCAGAGGGATTCTAGGTAAAGGACATCTGCACAGCCAGGTAAAGCTCCAGTGTGCTCGCTGTCTCGAGACCTTTTCCCAGCCGCTCGACTTAGATCTAGAAGCTCAATTTGGCATACCTCGTGGGAAGCCACGGGAGGGATCTGTATTTCCCATAGGAGTAAATGGTATCCTGAACCTTGATGAAGCCCTGCGAGAACAAATATTGCTCAACCTACCGATGCGCCCGCTGTGCAAACCAGACTGCCGTGGGCTGTGTCCAGAATGTGGGCATAACCTAAATGAAGGCCCGTGTGATTGCATTAGGGAAGCCATTGATCCTCGCCTAGAAAAACTAAAAGAGCTACTATAGGAGACCAAGAAGTGCAAATATACCTAAAAGAAGATATAGACACGGTAGCAGAGCTTCTAGAGAGGGCTGATGTTCAGGGCCACCTCACCTTCGATGATATACTAGAAGCCTTTCCCGAAGTTGGAGCGAATTTAGACCAACTAGAGGAGGTGTTTACTTACTTTGAGGAAGCGGGTATTGACATCCGTGAGGGTGATGATGAAAAAGCTGCCGAGAATAAGGAAGATGCATGGGAACTAGTGTTAGATGATTCAGATGTGGCGGACCTAAGCGATATCTCCAGCGACGACTCCATTGGTCTGTATCTGAAAGAAATGGCTTGTGTGCCTCTTCTATCCACTCAAGAAGAGGTCATGCTAGCTCAACTTTTGGAAAAAGGCCAAAAAGCTGAGTGTCGCTTAAGAAAAGATAACTGCGACCCAGAAGAGCGCAAAAGATTGGAACGAATTGTTAGCGAAGGCAAGGCAGCCCGAGAGCACCTTATCAAAGCCAATACCCGCCTGGTAGTGAGTATCGCCAAGAAATACATGGGGCGAGGCGTACCCTTTCTTGACCTGATCCAAGAAGGGAACCTCGGCCTGATGAAAGCTGTCGAGAAATTCGACTATCGGCGGGGCTACAGATTCAGTACCTATGCCACTTGGTGGATTCGCCAAACCATCACCCGGGCCATCGCCGATCAGGGGCGCACCATCCGGGTTCCCGTCCACATGAGCGATCGCATCAGGCGACTCTACAAAACGGCAAGGCGCCTGGAACAAGAGCGGGGGCGTAAACCTACTCCAGAGGAAATAGCCGAGGAATTGGATATAGAGCCACATAAAGTGCGCTGGATGCTCAAAGTTTCATGGCGCCCTATATCTCTGGAGAAGCCCATTGGTGAGGAGGAAGATAACGAATTAGGAAGCTTTATAGAAGACGACCAGACCCCACCCCCCACCCAGAGCACCTACGAGCACCTACTAAAAGAGAAAATGGAAGAAGTTCTAGCCACTCTCACTCCCCGCGAGGCACGGATTCTGCGTTTGCGTTTCGGTTTGTTGGATGGTAAAAGCTACACTCTGGAGGAGGTAGGACAAAAATTCGGCCTGACCAGAGAACGTATTCGTCAAATCGAGGGCAAGGCTCTGCGCCGCTTGCGTCATCCGCGACGCAGCCGCCAACTGAAAGAGTACCTTAGCTAGGTGAATTAAGATGCCCCTGTAGCTCAGCGGATAGAGCAGAGGTTTCCTAAACCTTGTGTCGGGGGTTCGATTCCCTCCAGGGGCGTCTTCCATACACAGCGATAAAACTTTGCGCATCCCCTCCGAATCAACCTTCGAGAGGGGTTCTTTTTTCTCCTTGCCTTTTCCACCCATTCGGGTTAAAATCAAAACCGGAGAGTACTATGGCTAAGGAGTTGATCCTAGTAATAGGTGACGAGAGGCGTTTTGTTAGCTTACCAATTATCAGTTGACAGCTTTGCTGCCCATTATTAAGTTACTATTAGGTAGTAGTCGTAGTAGGGTTTGGGGAGAAGTGGAAAGATTTACGAGACAGGGATAACAAGTCTAAGTCTTGGGGTAGTCAAGAGTGGGGCCACCACTGGTGGGTAATTTGGAAAAAATTTTGCTCAACGTGGTTGTGGATAGCTTTGGGGACAAAAATATGTGGTAAACATGCTAAATCTGTTAGAATTAAACTAAAACAGGAGGTATTTCCACAAGATGTAGGAGTTATTTGGTGGCATATGCCAACATGTTGTTTATGAGGACAAGATGGCATTTGGGAAAGTTATCCCCAACACCGGCTTTTTATCCACAAGCAAACCCGCAGTTATCCACAGGTGGGGAAGAAAAAGAGATGGGCCTATCAGGGGGCCCATCTCTTTGGTTGGGATGGCAAGGCTGTGTATTACCGTGTACCGAGGTTGTAGAGCCGCTTTCTGATGGTTAATATCTCGCGACGCAGTCTTTCGTCCCTTTCCACCAGATCACTGATTTTGTTGGAGCCGTGTAGCACTGTTGTGTGATCGCGTCCTCCCAGAGCTTTCCCTATTTGAGGCAGGGAGGCATCTGTTTCTTGGCGTGCCAGATACATGGCAATATGGCGTGGCTTCACTATCTTCTGACTGCGACTTGGCCCTTTGAGGTCCTCAGGTGTCAGGGAATAGAAGCTGGCCACAGTATTGATTACAAGCTCTGGTGTACATTCCCTTTGATTAACAAGCAGCCCTTGCAAGGTGTTGGCGGCTAGCTCTAGCGTAAGAGGTTGCCCTTCCGACATAGCCACGGCTACGACTCGGTTTAGGGCTCCTTCTAACTCGCGGACATTATTCATGAACCTGTGGGCAATATACTCGATGACTTGGTCTGGCACGGGAATAGGTTGAGATTCTCGTTTAGAACGCAGGATGGCAATACGGGTTTCCAGGTCGGGTGGTTGGATGTCAGCTATTAGCCCTCCCTCGAAACGCGAGCATAAGCGCTCTTCCAGGGTGGGGATCGCTTTGGGATGGCGATCGCTGGAGATGACGATTTGCTTGCTGGCAGCATGAAGGGCATTGAAAGTGTGGAAGAATTCCTCTTGAGTGCTTTCTTTGCCGGCGATAAAGTGAATGTCGTCCAGCAATAGCACATCTATGGTTCGGTACTTATTTCGGAAACGTTCGGTGCTGTGATTGCGAATGGCGTTAATTAACTCGTTGGTGAAATCCTCGGATGTGGCATAAAGCACCCGGTAGTCTTTTGCTTGGCAGGCATGGCCTATGGCATGCATCAGGTGAGTTTTGCCCAGTCCTGCCCCTCCGTAGATAAAGAGGGGATTGTAAGCTTTAGCTGGGTTCTCTGCCGCTGCCAGTGCAGCAGCATGGGCCAAACGGTTGCTGGGACCGATGACGAAGGTGGAGAAAGTATACCTTGGGTTAAGCATAACCGATGGGTGACTTTGAACCACGGTTTTAGGCTGGGGAGTGAACGATTGCAACAAAGATGCTGGAGCTTTTTCTTTAGGGGGATTGGCGCCTAGGATGAACCTTATTTCTACAGTGCGCTCCACAATTCTGGATAGAGTGCGCTTGATAATAGTCATCAAGCGATTCTCAAGCCAGTCTTTGGCATAGGCATTGTGTACTTCGACAACAAGGGTGCCGTCTTCATAGGAGACAGCTCTGGTGTTTTTGAGCCAGGTGTCGAAGGTGGGTTTAGTCATCTGTAGCTGTAGTTCGCCCAGCGCTGCCTGCCAAATCTGATCAGCGTTCATGGCCCTGTGTGCTGCGTCCTTTCACTCACCGGTTGGTTGGGGCCTTCCTCAAGCCCTCCCATCATTGGCCTTTTATTGGTTGTTGATTAGTGTGCCCTTGTTCCGATTTTGTTCTCGCAGAGGACTTAGGAGATCTGGTGGTACAGACACGAGGTTTTTTGTTTTGCAGCGAGGTCTTCTTCGCCGCGCAGAATTGCTCTGAAGCATGTGGGGATTGGTCTCTTAAAGCCCCATAATAGGATCAGGTAATACCCTGGCCAGAACAGCACCAGTATGGGCCTGTGCAGCAGGTCGGGGGGTGTGGGGGTGTCCCCCCAATATTCCCTCTTCTCGTTGCCAGTGTGGGGCATTGGCCCATTTAGCCCCACTCTGAGGAGGAAAAAGTGGGGTTGAGGGGTGCCCCTCAAGCTCCCCAGGCTTAGCTGCGCAAACCCCAGTATAGTCAAGCGTGAATATTGTACCAGAATTCTCTTTTTCTGACAAAGGATTTTCGCCCCATAACCTTAAATTCTCCAGAGTTTTAAGAAATTTTATGTTCAACTACTTGGGTGGCGAAAGGCGAAAACCTGCACTTGACGTGAAGAGCATTTTGTATTATACTCTTACCGGGTAGCACTGCCGAAATACCAAGCTGCAGAAAGGAGCAAAACAATGTTTCATAGAATCTTCATTGTGGGGAACCTGGGGCGCGATCCAGAAATGCGGTATACTCCCCAAGGCACGCCGGTTACTAACTTCTCGGTGGCCTCCAACCGCAGATGGACCAACGCTGATGGCACACCAGGGGAGGAAACTATTTGGTTCCGTGTGACTGCTTGGGGTAAATTAGGCGAGACGTGCAATCAATACCTTTCTAAGGGGCGGCAAGTTTTGATCGAGGGGCGCTTGCGTCCTGACCCCGATACAGGTGGACCTCGCATCTGGACGCGACAAGATGGCACTCCTGGTGCAACCTTTGAGGTGACAGCTCTTAATGTGAGATTCCTGGGAGGACGTGGTGAGGAGATAGTGGTAGGTCCAGAGGAAGAGATAATTGAAGAGGAAGAGATTCCCTTCTAGAGAATGTCCTCATGTCAGCTAGTTCACCAGTTCCTGCCTGGCGTGGTTGTTCTTTGCCGTCTGCATTTTTGATGCAGACGGCATTACCATGGATGTGGGTCTTGTTCAGCGGAAGCTCAAAGAAGATAGGGAAATTCTTTTGGCTTTGAACGTTCGGTCACATGTGAGGCTGAGGGGGGATTAGCATGAATGCACAACGTAAAACTCTGATCATTGGAGGGCTACTGGGAAGCATCTTGGGGATTTTTGCGGCCTGGCTCTACCTGCGAACTGTTAGAGAAGAGGAGACGGCACCGCCCAAGGCTATCCCACCGGGCGGGATGGTTAAACTCGGTCTTTCCATTTTGGAAGTGCTGCGCCAGGTAGTTGCATTAAGCGAACCGGAGAGGGAGGGGAGAAGGCGGAGATGGCTTCGCAAAAAGTAGGGCATTTTGACTTGTAACCGATTAGGTGAATCCCACACGAAACCATTATCATCACAGAAGCGAGGAGGTTAAAGCGTGTATGAGATAGTAGCTAAGGAGGTCTTATCGCCAGTCACCAAGCTGATGGTGATCTCCGCACCCGAAGTGGCGCGCAAGGCCAAGGCGGGCCAGTTCGTCATCGTCCGCGTTGTGGAAGAGGGAGAACGGGTTCCCTTGACCATCGCCGATTATGATCGGGACGAGGGCACCATCACGCTGATATTTCAGGAGGTGGGTAAGACCACCATGCACTTGGGCACGATGGAGGTAGGCGATAAGCTGGCCAGTTTCACCGGCCCCTTGGGGAAACCAACCGAGATCGAGCACTATGGCACGGTGGTCTGCGTGGGCGGCGGGGTAGGCATTGCTCCCATTTATCCCATCGCCCGCGACCTGAAGGCGGCCGGCAACGAGGTCATTTCCATCATCGGGGCCCGCAATGTTGATCTCCTTTTCTGGGAGGATAAAATCCGTTCTGTAAGCGATGAGGTCATCGTGTGCACCGACGATGGCTCCTATGGGCGAAAGGCGCTGGTTACCGAGCCCCTAAAAGAGCTCTTGGAGCAGCGCAAAGATGTAGAGCGTGTCTGGGCCATTGGGCCAGCCATCATGATGAAATTCGCCAGCTTGACCACCAAGCCTTTTGGAGTGAAGACCATCGTGAGCCTTAACTCCATCATGGTGGACGGCACGGGGATGTGTGGCTCGTGCCGTGTCGAGGTAGATGGTGAGACCCGCTTTGCTTGCGTTCATGGCCCCGAGTTCGATGGCCACAAGGTGGACTGGGACCTGCTGCTGGCGCGGCTGCGCGTTTATCTTGA
>CAZRSI010000085.1:0-3928 GCA_964602575.1 uncultured Anaerolineae bacterium | reverse complement strand
AGTGATACCCAACCGAGTGGAGATGCCTCGGCAGGACCCCGAGGTGCGTAGCCACAATTTCAACGAGGTGGCCCTGGGCTTCGACATGGAACTGGCCCGGGCTGAGGCGGAACGATGCTTGCAATGTCCCAAGCCGTTCTGCATTGATGGCTGCCCCGTGAAAGTGAACATCCCGGGGTTCATCGCTAAGGTGCGGGAAGGCGACATGCCGGGGGCGGTGGAAATCCTCAAGGGCGATAACAACCTGCCGGCCATTTGCGGGCGGGTCTGTCCCCAGGAGACCCAGTGCGAGGAAGCCTGCGTCTTGGGCAAAAAGTACCAGCCGGTGGCCATTGGACGCCTGGAGCGCTTTGTCGCCGATTGGGACCTGGCCAGGGGGATGACCATACCGGAACTCCCTCCACCGACTGGCAAGAAGGTAGCTGTCGTCGGGGCGGGACCGGCTGGCCTGACCTGCGCCGCCGATCTGGCCCGCTACGGCCACGCCGTGACCATCTTCGAGTCGTTGCACGCGGCAGGTGGTGTGCTCATCTATGGCATACCCGAGTTCCGCTTGCCCAAGGCCATCGTCAAAGCCGAGGTGGACTATGTGCGCCAGTTGGGGGTGGATATCCGCCTCAATTCGGTCATCGGCAAGCTGTTCACCATTGATGAGCTTTTGGGCGAGCAGGGCTACGACGCCGTGTTCCTGGGCACGGGAGCTGGCCTCCCTCGCTTCCTGGGCATCCCTGGCGAGAACTACAACGGCGTCTATTCGGCTAACGAGTTCCTCACCCGGGTCAACCTGATGAAAGCTTATCAGTTCCCGGAGTACGACACGCCCATCAAGGTTAAGTCCAAGGTGGTGGTCGTTGGGGCTGGAAACGTGGCCATGGACGCTGCTCGTTGCGCCTTGCGTTTGGGGAGCGAGGAGGTGAGAATCGTCTATCGCCGCTCAAGGGTTGAGATGCCCGCCCGGGCGGAGGAGGTGGAGAACGCTGAGGCGGAGGGCATCATCTTCCAGTTCCTCACTAACCCTGTGGAGATCTACGGCGATGACAACGGCTGGGTGCGCGGCATGAGGTGCATCCGCATGGAGCTAGGCGAGCCCGATGAGAGCGGCCGTCGGAGGCCCGTCCCCATCCCAGGTTCGGAGTTTGACATAGAGGTGGACATAGTGATCATCGCCATCGGCACCAGCCCCAATCCGCTGGTTTTTGCCGAGGCCAGCGGTTTGGAGCGCACCCGATGGGGTACTGTAGTGGCCGATGAGGAGACGGGCCGGACCACCAAGCCGCGGGTTTGGGCCGGCGGCGACGTTGTTACCGGCGCGGCCACCGTCATCAGCGCCATGGGCGCTGGCAAGCGCGCCGCAGCCGATATAGATCGCTACCTCAGAGGTGAGATCACTGTCGAGGGCTGGGACTAGACTCGGAGGCCGATGGGCCCAAGCAAAAAGCGGGAGGCGTATGGACCTCCCGCTTTGTTTTTGGATCGGGCTGAGAATCCGACGTGTTGACTAGTAGGCGTTTTTGCTGGTGAAGACGTTGAAGATGGTCTTGAGGATTATCTTGATATCCAACAGGAGCGACCAGTTCTCGACATACCAGAGGTCGTACTTTGTTCGCTCAGCGATGGAGGTGTCGCCCCGCAGGCCGTTGACCTGGGCCCAGCCGGTGATGCCTGCTTTCTCGAGGTGACGGTCCATGTAGCGGGGTATACTTTTTTTGAACTGCTCGACAAAAACCGGGCGCTCAGGCCGAGGCCCCACCAGGCTCATCTCCCCCAAAAGGACATTGATGAGCTGAGGCAGTTCGTCAATGGAGAAGCGGCGGATAAAAGCCCCTAATCGGGTACGGCGTGGATCGTCCTTGGTGGCCCAAACGGGCCCGGTCTCCGCCTCGGCGTCCTCCCGCATGGAGCGAAACTTGATCATCCAAAAGGGCTTGGCGTCCAAACCCATGCGCTCCTGGACATAGAAGACAGGGCCGGGAGATTCCAACTTAATGAGGAGGGCCACTAACATCATAAGAGGGGAGAGTAACACCAAACCAACAGCGCTGCCGATCAAATCCATTGCTCGCTTCAGCGTCAGCCTCCAGCCTCTGAGGGCGATGTCTCTAACGGTAAGCAAGGGTAGCCCTCCCAGGTCGCCAATGCTAACTTGGGCAGCCATGATCTGGAAGACATCGGGGTAGACCTTGATGCTCACCTTCCCTCGTTCGCAGAGGGAGATAATGGTCAGGATCTCCTCGTGGGAGCCTTCGGGCAGGGCGATGATAACTTCGTCAATGGAATGCTTGTCAATGAGGGATGGGAGATCGTCCGCTTGCCCCAGAACCGGCACTCCCAGCACTGTTTCTGAGCCGTTGTGGTCGTTTACGAATCCGACTACTTCGTAGCCCAGGCCTGGCAGATAGCGGATTTTCTGCAGGATCATCTGTCCCACCTCGCCTGTGCCCACGATGAGCACTCGAGACCCACCCCAACCTCTGGCCTGTAGAGACCGCTGTATCCAAGCGTGAGCGAGGCGAGCCACGCCATCCAAGACAATGGTCAGAAACCAGGCATAGAGGATCATACCCCGCGAGTAATCCAGCTCCAAGGCGCTGTTCTTGAACAACAACGAACTCAGGGCGATGGCTACAATGGTGCCTACAGAGACAGCGCCGAAAAGGGAGTAGAGCTCATCAATAGAGGAAAGAGCACGTGGGCAGTGGTACAGACGATAGAAGAAAAAGACCGTTAGCATGGCCAGTACTTGGATCACCATCATGCCCACGTAGTTGCGGAAAGGGCCTATGTTCAAGGGAGGTGTCGGCCATTTGATCCACAGACGCAGTTTGTAGGCCAGGAAGAAGGCCAGGGAGGTAGCAGATATATCGAGCAGCACTAGAGAGATGGCGAAAAGCAGTTTTATTCTACGCTTCATCTCGCAACCTCCGTATCAACTACCTCGAGCTGTGCCTTTTAGAATCTCACCCAGTATAGCCAGGCTTCCTTGGAGAACGATGCCAGTGATAATCAACCAGTGAAGCCAAAATGGGGTGGTAGCAGCGTAATGCTTGCGATAGAAAACGTGCATGGCGCGGTAGAACTCATAGCGGGCTCTAAGGCTATGCCTGGTGGATGCTGCCTTTACGTGAAGCACCGTCACCTGGGGATTGTAGTAGATTTTCCACCCAGCTTTCCTGATCCGATAGGCCCAGTCGAGATCCTCACCATACAAGAAAAAAGCCTCATCTAGTAATCCTACCTGGTGGATGGCCTCGGCCCGCACCATCATGAAGGCTCCCACCACCGAGTCCACCTCGGTGAGTTCGTCTGGGTCGAGATAAGTAAGGTTGTAGCGCCCGAAGCGACGGCTTTTGGGAAAAAGCTTGCTCAGACCCAGCATGCGGTAGAAAAAGGCGCTTGGACTGGGGAAACTGCGGCGACAGGCCAGGTCAAGGCTGCCATCCTCGCGGACCAACCGTGGTCCTGCTGCCCCCGCCTCTGGGTGAGCATCCATGAAATCTATCATTTCCTGGAGGGCCGAGGGAGGGAGCAGGGTATCGGCGTTGAGCAGCAAAGCATATCTGGGAACAAGCGGTGAGGGATGCCGGGCGAAAGGACTGTTCTGGAAACCGAAGGCCATAAGCCCCATGTTGTTGGCGTAGGCATACCCGCCGTTGATGGGGCTGGCGATGAGTTGGGTCTGGGGAAATTCCTGGCGCACCATGGCCACGCTGTCGTCGCTGGAACTGTTATCAATCACACAGACCCGATAGCTGAAATCGCCTCGGCTATCGTAGATAGAAGCCAGGCAGTCCCGCAGAAGGTCGCAGGTGTTGTAGTTGACGATGACGATGAGCAGGTCTAGTTGGTTGTGAGATATCATATTCAAAACCTCTCAATGATCCCTGTAAGATAATTTTAGCACGGCTTGCCAAAAAGGACAAGGGCCTGC
>CAZRSI010000084.1:0-11120 GCA_964602575.1 uncultured Anaerolineae bacterium | reverse complement strand
CGTGAGTCTGCTTTTGCTCTCGTCTTTTCTCACCCCGCTACCTGATAAAGCTGTCGCCTCGGTTGTTCAGGCAATTCGGTTTCGTGCAGCAGCGCTAGTACCCCATCGTGATACACCCTCACGCCCGTGCGTCTCAATATCTCCAGCGAGGCAAGATGGATAACCTCGCACTGCTCGCGGGTTAACATGCTCAGGCGGGGGAAGGCAACGATGTTGTGGGGCACGGGATCCTCTCGTACTCAACGTCAATCACGATCCGATCAATGCGCTCCAGTGCATCTCGCAGCAATAGGAAAAGTGCGGCTGAGATTTGATCTATCTCTGCATCAGGCATACTGCTTCTTCTCAGTCATTCTTCACCCCTCCGCTGCTCTTCTGACCGGGCTGGGGCCTTGGGGCGTTGCAGACATCCCTTCCAGGTAGAACCGGTAGGCATCGCCTACAGTCTCGATCTGCGAACCGGCCTCCCAGGGGATGCGGATGCCCTGTTCCTCCAGGCGTAACATCATGTCCACCATCTTCACTGAGTCCACGCGCAGGTCGGTGAAGAAGGCGGTTTTAGGCGTGAGTTCCTCCTCATCCACCAGTAGTTCCTCGGCTAGTATTTTGCGAAATTCCTCAAATGAGTACTTACCTCTGACAGGCCGTGTCATTTTCCGTTCACCTCCGTAATTCAGCCTACCCTCCCGCAGGTTGTGATGGACGGCATTCATCGAAAAAACGTTCAAACCTGCGGGAGGGTGAATAGCTATTCCTGCAATGCCATGTCTCGTAGTATGAACTTCTGTGGTTTGCCCGAAGCGGCCCGGGGGAAATCGTCTACGAATCGGACCTGGTCCGGAATCTTATGAGCCTCGAGCTCGGCTCGACAATAGCGGAGGATTTCCTTGGCCGTCATCTCTGTCCCCTCTTCGAGAATGATAAAGGCCCATGTCCGCTCGCCTCCAATGGGCGCGGGCACACCTACTACCGCTGCCTCCTTTATCTTCTCGTGAGCCACCAGGTAGCGCTCGATTTCCGCCGGGTGGATGCTCACCCCGGCCCGGAGGATCACGTCCTTCTTGCGACCGACGATGCGTAGGTAGCCTCGCTCGTCCATCATGGCTAAATCGCCCGTATAATACCACCCCTCCTCGTCCACCACCTCGGCCGTCCTGTCTGGGGCGCGGTAGTAACCCAGCATCACGTTTTCGCCGCGGCAGGCCAGCTCCCCTATCTGCCCCGGAGGCAGCTCCCGTCGTTGCTCGTCCACGATCTTGATCTCCATCCCCGGCATCGGTTGTCCCACTGTCTTTGCCTGCAGTTCCTTGGGGTCCTCCAGGCTGGTGGCAGCAATGCCTCCGGCCAGTTCCGTGGTGCCGAAGCCGATGTGTACTGCACATCCAAACCGTTCCTGCATCTCCCGCGCCAGCTCTGGCGCACAGGGTGCTCCCCCCGTGCCGCAGATCAGCAGCGAGGAGAGATCGTAGCTATCGAAGTCTTGCACGCCCAGCATCATGGCATAGGCCATGGGCACGCCGATCAGAATGGTGACCCGTTCCCGCTCTATCAACTGCAGCGCTTCCACGGGATCGAAGCGAGGCATCAGCACCAGCTTGTCGCCCATCAACAGGGCCTGCAGCATGGCCTCTAAGCCGGTAATGGTGTGGCATCCCACTGTGGAGAGGAAAACCTGGGGCCGGCCCGCCGCTCGCAGCAGCCGCTGCCGATAGCGCACCAGGACTTTGGCCATGCGCCCCATCGTCTTCACCGACGGCTTTTCTAGCCAGGCCCGCCGCAACTTTAGGCTGGCTATGACAGGGGCGACCAGCCCCCACTGGCTGTGCATAGTACCCTTAGGAACCCCCGTCGTGCCAGAGGTGTACAGAATGGCCAGGAGGTCGTCGGGGGAAGGATCGGGCGGGGAGAAGGATGGCGGAGGCTCAACAGCCATCAACTCCGGCAGCCAGACTTCCGAAGTCTCACAGACTTCGGAAGTCTCCCCAACCTTGATCACATAGCGCAACCCAACTATCTCCCTCCTCCAGAGTTGGGGGAGGACCGGGGAGGGAGCGGTCTGCTCAGAGAGTACCACACCCCAGGGCTCCACTTCCTGGAGGATGTGCCGCAACTGGCGAGGGCGTAATTGGGGGTTGAGGGGAACGATGACTGCGCCTAGCTTGGCCAGGGCGAAGAAAAAGGCGACGAACTCCGGGGACGGCAACAAGATGGTTGCTACCCGGTCCCCTTTGCTGACCCCTAGCTCATGCAGGCCGTAAGCCAGGGCCGTGACCCTTTCCCCTAATTGGCCATAGGTGGCGCGAAAGTCGCCGCAGACCAGCGCTTCTCGCTGCAGATGCTGGCTGACAATGCTTTGGAATGCGTTGGCCATAGAGATGCGCGCAGCTATCATCTGCTTGAACTCCGGAGAGAACCTGACAGGTTTTTGAAACCTGTCAGGTCTCTATCTGATAGATGCGATAGTGTTTGTAGCACTCGGCTCCCAGCCGCTTGGCCAGGAAGTTCACTATCAGGTTGAATTCCGAGGTGAGGGAACCGTCGAGCCACTTGTACCCTTTGGCGAAGACGGCTTTCACAGTTTCCAGATACAATAGGGCATCAATGCCACGGTGCCGATACTCCTCCAGCACCCCCATCAGCTTGAAGCTCACCACATCAATGTGCCGCATGTACCACCACAGCTTGAGCCAGCCAAAGGGAAAGAGCCGGCCATTGAGGTGAATCAGGGCGCGATTGATATCGGGGATAGCGCCGCAGAAGCCCACTGGTTTTCCGTCTACTTCGGCGAACAGTATCAGGTCTGGATCGAGGAGGGGGCGCATCTGGTCGGCGAAACGGCGGAATTCGGCCTCGCTCATAGGGACGTAGTCGTCCAGGTGTTGGAGGGTGGTGTTAAACAGGTAATGGGCGATGCGCACCTCTTCGTCCCAGTTGTCCAGACGGGCCTTACGGATTGTCACCCCGGTTCGCTGCCGCGCTGCTTCGGCCACCCTCAGCAAGTCCGGCGGCAGTTTCTTCAGCTCGGCGCCGATCTGGGAGCGAAAGGCCCGCCAGGCGAAGCGGTCGTTGTACTTCTCCATGCCATAGCGCTCGAAGAGCGTCTTGTAGTAGGGAGGGGTGTGAGCTGCCAGCATGACGGGCGGGCAGTCGGCCCCTTCGATGAGCACGCCAGGGCTATCCACGCGGCCAAAGTTGGTGGGCCCCCGCAGGATGACCATGCCCCGGGCCTTCACCCACTCCCGCGCCGTATCGAGAAGCCGCTCGGCGACGGCATAGTCCTCGATCACTTCAAAAAAGCCAAATCCTCCCACCCTCTCCTTTGCATACTCCGGATCTCGGTAGTTGACGAAGGGGGCAATGGTTCCCACCACCTCACGGCCTCGCCGAGCAAGGAAGAGAGCTGCCTCAGCATGCTGAAAGAAAGGGTTCTTCTCCGGATTCAGGTAATCCATACGTTCGGAGATGAGAGGCGGGACCCAGTTGGGGTCTCCTTTGTAGATTTTCCAGGGGAACTTGACGAAAGCACGCAGGTCACGCTTAGAGGTTACCTCCTGAATGGTAATGGATGAGTTCATAGCTTCTCCTCTTGTGGATTCACTCCCTCCCCCTCATAGGGGGAGGGCTGGGGAGGTGAACCCTGCTATCTATTTCACCCTCTCCCATCCCCTCCCTGGGAGGGAGGGGTGAATTCTGCACTCCGGCGAAGAGCCAACTCGGCCTGGATCTCGGCATGGCGGGCCCGGGTGAGAGGGTAGGCGTAGGCGACCAGAATGGAAACGAGCAGGATGACGGCTGGCACGACAGAGATGAGGATGCGGATGGCGGTCAGCGCCTGGGGGGTCTGCTGAGCTGCGTTTTCCACGTAGCCAGACCAGGCCAACGCCAACCCGATGGCCCCGACGGCCAGCATGGTGGAGAGCTTGCGCACGAAGACATTGGTGCCCGCATAGATGCCTTCCTGCCGCTGCCCACTCATCAACTCGTCCACTTCGATCACGTCGGGGTTCATCGCTCTGGGCAGCACATGGGCGCTGCTGACGCCAAGGCCGACGCAGAAAGCGATGATATAGGTGGGCAACTTCGCTCCCGGCGGCACAAGCAAAATAGCCAACATGAACGCGATCCAAGAAGCAGTGGCGATGATGTAAGCGGTTTTCTTCTCCAGCCGCCGCGACATCCACAGCACCAGTGGCAGGAAGAGCGTAGCGCTGATGAGAATGACCGCCTGCACCATGGAGGCTTCATCTTTGGACATTCCGGTCCAGTAGACGAGGAAGTAGGCGAACACGGCTGTGGCAATGTCCACCGGCAGCCAGCTCAACAAGCTGATGGCCACGGTATAACGCCAGGCTCGATTGCGCAGCAAGAAGCGTAGACTCTCGGTGAAGCTTATCGTTTCGGGAGCTTGGAAATCAGCCCGTTCCCGGGTGCCGAAGAAGGTGATGAGGACAGGGGGGACGAAGACAACGCCACACAAAAGGCCGATGACCAAGAAGGCGGTCTGCGGGTCAGGAAAAGCAGGGAACACGAAGAGGCCAAAGACCAATGCCGATAGCAGACCGGCGACGATGGAGACGAACATGCGATACGTGGTCAGTGAGGTGCGTTCGTCGTGATCCAGTGTCAGTTCAGGAGTCAAGGCATCGTAGGGGCAGCTGACCAAGGTGAAGGCAGTGTCGAACAGCACGTATATGAAGGCAAAATAGAGGCAGAGGAGAACCTGGTTATGGATGGGGGGCACGATCCAGAGCAAGGCGAAGGTTACGCCAAAGGGAACAGCGCCAAAGAGGAGGTAAGGCCGACGCCGTCCCCAGCGGGTACGGGTGCGATCTGAAAGCATACCCACCAATGGATCGTTCACCGCATCCCAGAGCTTGCCGATGGAGAAGGCCAGCCCAGCTAACGCCGGATCCAGCTTTGCCACATCGGTGAGGAAGTAGAGATACCAAAAGGGAATGATCGTGCCTGGGCCTGCCGAGTTCCCCAAGTCGCCGATGGCGTAGGCAGCCTTGGTCCAAAAGGAGAGCTTCTCGCTGTGGGGAGCTTCGGAGACGGTCATGGTAGCTTTCCGGAAAGAATTTCGGGTTCAGAGTTTCGAGTTGGAAATAAGGAAACCTAGCCTACAGTGTACCATCAATTCGCTTTCTGGTCAAGTACTACATCAATTCCCAACTCCTGGAGTTTCGCTTGTGTAGGCCACTCGTCTTCGCTCCAACCCATGGCGGCTAAGACTAAAGTCAGCTATCTCCACTTCTCTTCTTCCTTCGCTTTCCAGGTAGCGGTTTTGTCAAACTCAGGGGTGGCCTCAGAAAAGTGAAATACACCTCAGTCCTTGACTATTAGCCCACAATCTGGTAAACTTCAGGGAAGGAAAGCTACCTGAGGGAGTGTAAGCTTCGTCATTAGCTACATGGTGAGCCTGTCGAACCATCAGCCGAACGGCGCAAGCCTGGCTTACGTCTGCACTTCCTCTCAAAAAGTACAGGGAGGTGTTGCTAATTGAAATATTTCTCTCTAGCGTTAATGATCGTGTTGATCCTGGTAGAGCTAGGTACGAGCGGCTGTTCCACCCGCCCACTGCTCTACGATGTGGAATTCTATCCCTCTGTGATCTCTCCCAACGCCGACGGTCACGACGATGCGGCTAACATCCGCTACAAACTCTCGCGCAACGCCCATGTGTCTATCTATTTCGTGAACCAAGCCGGAGAGCGATATTACCATCGAAATGGAGAGCGCCGTTCGGTCCAGAAGGAGCCCTACTGGACTATTTTCAGCGGGGTGGTGGATGTAGACGAGCCCGGCCCGGTCAAGCGGCGCATGTTGCCCGATGGGCAGTACACCTGGGTGATCGAGGCTACTGACGACAGCGGCCGCACCGAGAGGGTGAAGGGCAGCTTGACCATCATTGATGCTGACACGACCCTCCCTGAACTGCGTGGCTTCTCCGTTTCTCCTCAGGTCTTCAGCCCCAACCGCGATGGCATTGACGACCACGTGATTATCAACTACTTCCTCCCCAAACCGGCCACCGTGCGGGTATATCTCGAAAGCGAGACTGGCAAGAAGA
The DNA here is from genome assembly GCA_964602575.1 of uncultured Anaerolineae bacterium. Taxonomy (GTDB): domain Bacteria; phylum Chloroflexota; class Anaerolineae; order VGOG01; family VGOG01; genus CAZRSI01. The sequence continues at coordinate 5,050 of CAZRSI010000084.1, read as the reverse complement.
TATTCCTACCTGAGACGGTATCGCAGAGGATAAAGCCAGGGGAGGTGGGCCTGCACCAGTACGATTACGAGGGAGGCGTTGATCTCGGAGTCGTTCCTCCGCCCGACGGCACCTACACTGTGACAGCCATCGCCGAGGATATATTGGGCCAGCGGGTGGAGGAGCATGCCACTCTGACCATCCAACACGGCGGTGTGCCCCGCGCCGACATCATCAACGCCGTGGTGGAATATTCGTCCGACGAGGGCCTGCAGGGCGATTTTACCTCGCTCACCATCCCCCTGGGAGCGACATTGTATTTCACCGCCACCGTGGAAAACTACGGCGATACCCCTGTTCGCACCACCGGCCCGGAGCCAGGGACCATTTACACAAGCCGCCAGAACTTCAGCACCCTGGAGTGGTACCAGTCGGATGGGGCCTGGCGCTTTGGGATAGATTTCGAGGAGAACCCTGGGTATCCGTATCCCTTCCGCTGGTCCCTGGGTCGGCACGAGGAGTTGGAAGCAGTGGTGAAAGGAGATGACACCTTCTATTATCTCATGCCGGGCCAGAGGGTGACTATCACCGGTGCCATACAGATACTGGACAAGCCGCCGCGTAATCCCTTCTACCTGTGGGCAGGGCTGATCCACGAGGGAGTGGAGATCGTCCAGAACCGAGTTAGCCCCATCCTAATTACAGTTGACGTGCCCGCCGAGGGCCCTTGGAACCAATAACCAAGCAGGACTTCCACCTACGAGTCTCGTTCCTGGTGCATTTCAGTCTTGGGGCAGTGCCTTTCGACGGTCTCACCGGGGCATCCTGAGTGGCGCGGAGCGCATATCGAAGGATGCGGCCATGAAAGAAATCGCCCCTCAGCCGCACTCTTCGATACGGCCTCCGGCCTACCCTTCGATAGGCTCAGGGCGTGGCTCAGGGTGCTCAATGCTAACCCTGTTGGGAACTGCCCCCAAAGTGAAATACACCCCCTGTTTGCCAAATGAGCGAATTTGTTGTATCATACCACTGAGGAACAAGGGACGTTAGGAGGTGATGCCTATGAAGCTTGTATTGGCTTCGGTGTGAACTAGCCGAAGGTCTCGGTTCAACGTTCGAGCTTTATAAATCTAACTGAAATAAGGAGGAAACGATGATTAAGAAAGCTAGCTTTTGGCTAAAGGTGCTTATGGCGGTGACTGTAGTCTCCCTGTCCCTGGCCGCTTGCAAGCCTGCCAAGCCGGCTCTGGGCACGAAGGATAATCCCATCGTCTTGGCCTTCGTGCCATCCGCTGAGGCAGAAGAGGTCATCGCCAGCTCTGAGGATTTTACCAAACTGCTGTCCGAAAAGACAGGCTATGTCTTCGAGGGATTGGTTCCCACCAGCTACTCGGCGGCCATCGAGGCCATGTGCGCTGGCAAGGCCCACATGGGCACGCTGGCCACCTTCGCCTACATCCTGGCCCATGAGAAGTGCGGTGTGGATGTGGCCCTGGTTGCCGTCCGCTACGGTAGCCCCTTCTACAAAGGGCAGATCATCGCCGGAGCTGACACCGGCATCAAGACCATAGCCGATTTGAAGGGCAAGACCATGTGCTGGGTAGATGCCGCCTCCGCCTCTGGCTATATCATCCCTCGGATCATGCTTCAAGCAGCCGGAGTGGATCCAGACGCGGACCTCGGCCAGCAAATAGAGGCGGGCTCGCACGATGGCGTTGCTCTGGCGGTCTACAAAGGGGACTGCGACGCCGGAGCGACTTATATTGACGCCCGGGACAGGATCGCCGATGAATACCCGGACGTCAAGGAGAAGACCGTTGTCATCGCTGAGTCACCTGAGATCCCCAACGACGGCCTCCAGTTCGTCAAGGATTTCCCAGCTGATATGAGGGAGAAGATTGTCAAGGCCATCTTGGAGATTATGGAGACCGAAGAGGGTGTAGCAGCCATAGGGAAAGCCTATGGATGGGATGCCGTGGTGGAGAAGGACGACTCCTTCTACGATGACTTCCGGGCCGTCCTGGATGCCGCTGGCGTTGACGTCGCTGAGCTGGCCAAGTAGTCGAAATCCCGCCTAGAGAAAGGGGATATTTTGTTGGGCGGCGAAGCTGCCGCCCAACAAAATATTCTTTTTTCCTTCGAGACCCTTCAGTGGCATAACAAATCCACACGGGTTCGGTGTAAGTGCACTCGGCGGTCAGGAGGCTAAATTGTTAAAGATAGAGAATCTTACCAAGATCTACGAAGACGGCACCGTTGCCTTGAAGAGTGTGAGTTTCGAGGTAGCTGATGGCGAGTTTCTGGTAATCCTGGGCCTGAGCGGGGCAGGGAAATCTACCTTGCTCCGATGCATCAACCGTATCATTGAACCCACCGAGGGACGGATCATCTGGGATGGGACGGACATCACCGCCGCCTCCGGCGAGGAACTGCGATGCATCCGACGCCAGATCGGCTTTATCTTCCAGGAATTTAACCTGGTGGAACGCGCCTCGGTTCTGACCAACGTTCTCTCGGGAAGGCTGGGCTATGTCAACTCCTGGCTAAGCCTCCTCCACCGGTTTCCCAAGCAGGATGTGGAGCGAGCTATGCGAAATCTGGAGCGTGTTGGCATCGCCGACCTGGCAACCAAGCGAGCAGATGAGCTCAGCGGTGGACAGCGGCAGCGGGTGGGCATCGCCCGCGCCCTGATGCAGGAGCCCAGGCTCATGTTGGCCGACGAGCCCGTGGCCAGCCTGGATCCGGTGCTGGCCCATTCCATCCTCAGATATCTGGAGCAGCTCAACCGAGAGGACGGCATCACCATCATCTGCAGCCTTCACTTCCTGGATCTGGTGCGCCGCTACGGCACGCGCGTGGTAGGGCTGAGGGATGGACAGGTCGTGTTCCAGGGACATCCCAAGGAGATCACCGACGAGCGCTTCAAGGAGATCTACGGCCAGGAAGCTGAACGCATAACGGTCACGTAGGGGGTCAAGATGGAACGCAAGAAATCGCCTGTTCTCAGCTTAATCCTATCCATCATTCCAGGCCTGGGACAGATCTACATGGGGCAGCTTACCAGAGGTGTGGCTCTCCTCGTGGCCATAGCAATTGCAACCCTTTTGGCGCAATGGAAGGGGAACAGCTTTCTATACGTGGGTATCCTGTTGGCCTGGTTATGGGGCATATGGGATAGTTACAACCTTGCTCAGGGTAGAAAGATATCACTTGTGCCCCCTTTCCTTATCATCAGCGTTATCATATACCTCATCGGCTGGCAGGTCACCGGTATTAAAATCAAACGATTGATCACCGATATCGGCGACATCAAGCCACTGGTAAGCGATCTCCTGCACCCCGCTTTCCTAGAGAGGGATATCGAAGAACAGGTGGCTCAGGCGATTTTCGAGTCGCCGTGCTCCGAAAACCCTCCCCCAAAGGGCACTCCGCTGGAGGACGAGCCGTATCTCATCATCGTGGACAAGACCTGTGGGGAAGTGGGGGAGACTTTCACTATCGAAGGGGGCAACTTCTGGCCTAACTCAGAGGGCCAGATATGGTGGGTTAATATGGCCGGCGAGATGAAGCGCCGCATCCGGCAGGAGGGGAAATACCTGACCTTCAAGACCGACGAGGAGGGGAGGATCCCGCCCCTCACCATTGTGGCCCCTGAGCCCTTTGGCGAGGCTCGGGGGAAGGGGCCCCAGAGGAGTCGGGTCCAGGCAGTGCTGAAGCGGGAAGTAGGAAGCCTTCATCCCAGCGAGACATTTTACCTGGTGGCGGAGAAGATGGTTGAGACCATCTTTCTAGCCCTCATGGCCACCACGTTTGCTATCATTTTCGCCATTCCCGTGAGCTTCCTGGCTGCCCGCAACCTGATGGGTAGCCACCCCGTCACCATGGGCATCTACTATTTGACCCGTACTGTCCTCAACATCCTTCGTTCCATCGAGCCCCTTATCATGGCCATCGTCTTTGTGGTGTGGGTGGGATTAGGGCCTTTCGCTGGCGTGCTGGCGTTGGCTGTGCACTCCGTTGCGGCCCTGGGGAAGCTCTACTCCGAGGCTGTAGAGTCCATTGACCCTGGCCCCATCGAGGCCATCACCTCCACTGGTGCCAACCGTCTGCAAACCATTGTATATGCCGTCATCCCCCAGATCATTCCCCCCTACATCGCCTTCACCGTCTATCGCTGGGACATCAACGTGCGTATGAGCACCGTGATTGGTTTCGTAGGTGGTGGGGGCATCGGCTTCCTGCTGCAGCAGTGGATTCGGATGTTGATGTACGAGGAGGCCGGCGCTGCAGTGTGGGCCATCGCCATCGTCGTGGCCGTTCTGGATTACACCAGCGCCAAGGTGAGGGAGAAGATAGTGTGATCTGCATGTCTACTCTCTAAATAAAGACCAGACTTTATCGGGAATAAAGGAGCTTGTTAGACGAACTAGGCTTCTCTACTCCAAGTTGTGGATCAAGCCGCCACGGGATAATCGAGGCGCAGATTATGCAGACCACATGCCGTCTCCATAACCAGTCTTCAAAAATGCTGTTTGCGATTCCGACACACATCTCGCGCAATGTGAAACGCCTTGGCCTCACCAATGGCATGTTCAACGCGCGCACGCACCCGCGAGATAGCGCGATTTTGGGCTTTCTCTTCCGCCGTCAACTCACCACCCCAAGGTTTCCTCTTGGGCTGATAGGCCTCGATTTCCCCCGGTTCATGTCCTTGAAAGCCGGTGTCTTTCCACGGCTTGCTGTCCGGAGGGAAGTTGCATCTCGTAGCCCAAGGCCTGGTTCAGGATATGGGTCAGCCGATGAATTCAGAAATTGGCCTGGGGCTGGCTCATGCTGAACAGCAGCCCCTGCACTTCCTGATCGGTGCTTAGTTAGGGTATAGAATGCTCGCAAAATCCATAGTTAGGAAAGGGGGTGATGCCTATCGCACGAAAATGTCAGGTTCTCGCATTAGCTTAGAAAACACAAAAGGAGGTTAAGAAATGTCCAAGAAGATACTGGTTAGTCTGGTTCTGACGCTGGTCATGCTGCTGTCTCTGATAAGTGCAGCCAGCAGCGCTCCCCCAGCCCA
>CAZRSI010000083.1:0-11159 GCA_964602575.1 uncultured Anaerolineae bacterium | reverse complement strand
GTGAAAATGGCTCAGCACCACGTCGGTGGCGTCTTCCAACGCCGCCACGATTTGCTGGCGGACCAGCTCCCCAACCGCCACCTGGGCCGGGTGGGGAAGCAGCCCGTGGCGATTGTAGCCCAACGCCAGTCCGGGGTCAATGACGATATTGCGCCCTTTGACCTCTACCAAACATGAGAGACCGCGTACTCCTAGCGATTCCGTTCCCAGAATCTCGATGTGCGTTTTATCCCCCTTTTATTGGATACTCACGCTTCAGGAATCTCTAACACCGCCGCGCCACGCACCTGACGGTCCTTCAGCCGTTGCAGGACGCGATTGGCCTCGGCCAGGGGGTAGACCTCGACGTCGGTGTGGATAGGAATCTGGGCCGCCAGTTGCAGCAACTCCTCTGCGTCCCGACGGGTCATGTTGGCCACGCTGCGCAGGGTGCGCTCGTGGTAGATAAGGCCATACTTCATCTCCGGGATGGGGCTCATGTAGATGGCGTTAATGGCCAACGTGCCCCCTTTCCGCAGCGCCCGCAACGCCTCCAGCACGATCCAGCCGGCCGGGGCGAAGGTGATGGCGCTGTCCAGAGGGGATGGCGGCTCGTCCCGGGCGTCTCCCACCCACGCCGCACCCAGTTCCCGTGCATGTTGCTTATGCTCCTCGCTGCGGGTGAACACAAACACCTCGCATCCCCAGTGGCGGGCCACCTGGATGGTCACGTGGGCCGAGGCCCCGAAGCCGTACAGTCCCAATCGCTCCCCCGGCTGGACCTCGCTCAGCCGCAGGGAGCGGTAGCCGATGACGCCCGCGCACAGCAGGGGAGCTGCCTGCAGGTCGGGGAATCCAGCGGGGATGGGGTAAGCGAAATCGGCGGGGACGACGGTGTACTGGGCATAGCCACCGTCGGCGTGGAGGCCGGTGAAGCGAGCCTGGTCGCACAGATTCTCCAGGCCCCGTTGGCAGAAATCGCACTGGCCACAACTGGAGTAGAGCCAGGCTACGCCTACGCGGTCCCCTGGGCGGAAGCGGGTCACGTTGGCCCCCAATTGATCCACCACGCCCACGATCTGGTGGCCGGGGATGACCGGCAGCTTGGGCAGGTGCAGCTCTCCCTCCACGGTGTGCAGGTCGGTATGGCAGACGCCACAGGCTCGCACCTTGATGCGAATCTCGCCCGGCCCGGGCGTCGGCTCTGGCACCTCCACCTCTTCCAGCGGCTTTTCCTCAATCGGATGAGCTTCTCTCAGAATCATGGCTTTCATAAAAAGGCCTCCTCTGAGCCTCCCTCAGGTTCCAAATCTACGGGAGGCTAAATGTCGTTGCCCACGGCAACGCCCCTTGATGGGCAAAAGTCTCCTGACTTCGATGGGCAAAGGTCTCCCGACCGAGCCCACCGCCTCGGCGATCAGCAGTCACGATCCTTCCCTGATGGCGATCTGCAACTTGGCACTCAGTTGGCCCAGAACCTGCAGCAGGCTGTAGAAGTTGATGGCCCAGCCGAGGCCCAGGACGCGGTCGGTGAAGATGCGCGGCTCGTCGGGGTTCCAGTAGGCCTGGCGTATCCGCTCCAGGGTGGGGAAGCGGAAATCGTAGGGCACGACCCCTGCAACCCGTCCATGCCAGGTACGCTTCTCAGGGGGCTTCTGTAACTCCTGGTAAATGGCTGCAGCAACCAGACCCATGGCAAGCCCCGCTACGAATCGCCGTAGTCTCTTCATAAGCTCACCTCCCATCGCTCAAGCTCGGCTTCCAAATTTTATTGCTTGTTCGCCCAGTAGTCAAGACCAACTTTTTGTGGGCTTGCGCAGCGGTGGGCGCAAGCCCCAACTATTCGGGAGAGAGGAAAGACGAGGGGGCGCCCCTCGTACTCCCCAGGCTTTTGCTACGCACGCCCTTTGCTCTATGTCTTGTGACGCTGGTCGGCTTCGGCGATGATCTCCTTCAGCCTGGCCTCCACATCGGCAGGGATGGGGAGCGGCTGGTGATGCTCCAGTATATCCTTCACCTTGGCCCGCACCCGGTCGGCCATCGTTTTCCTGCCGCTGGCTTCCCAACTCCGCCGCATCTGCCGGTCCATCAGGGTTGGAAACCACATCTCCTGTCTGAAGTGCTGGCGGGTATGCTCCTGAGTCAGATAATGCCCCCCAGGACCTACTTGCTCAATGACATCAACTGCCAGCGCCTCCGGAGTGACAGTGATGCCCCTCAAGATGCGCTTGGCCATGCCGATGGCCTCGTTGGACATCACCAGCATGTCGAAGGAGCCGAGCAGGCCGGAATCCAGGTAGCCCACGTCGTGGATCAGATTGGCGCCCGATAGCGCAGCAACGGTCACCGACATGGCCGCCTCGATGGCCGCCTGCTGATCAAGGACTTTGGCGTCGGAGCAGCCAGCGGTGGAGAACATGGGCAGCCGCAGCCACTTGGCGACATCGGTCATGGCTGCGCTGAGCAACACCAGTTCTGGCGCGCCGTAGGATAAAATGGAAGTGGCCATGTCCATCGTGGACACCACTCCCCCAATAACCACCGCTGTCCCCTTGCGCTTGAGCTGGGCCAGCACCACGCCAGTGAGGCACTCGGCCAGGCACTGCACCATCGCGCCGGCCAGAGTCACTGGCCCTGTGGCTCCGCACATCATGCCAGGCGTGTAGATGGCGGGGATACCCCTCTCCGCCGCGTACAGCAGCTTCTCCACCGCCTCGATGGAATGGGTCAGAGGAGAACTGGGCTCGATGTAGACAACGAATAGTGGCGCTTTGGCGAATTCCTCCGGCCCACCCAGCACTTCGCAGGCCATGCGGTACTGGTCGGCCAGCCCCTCCCTGTCCACAGCGGTGATGATCAGTGGCTTGGAAGTGCCCTTCATCATGGCCAGGAACTGATGACGATCGTAGGTTGGCGCGGGCACGCCAGAGGTCAGGCCCAGCGACATGTGGAAGTCAATGTGGGGCAGGGCATCGCTGATGCGGGCAGCGTTGTAAATGTCCTCAAAGGTGTACTTGCGCACCTCGTCGGTGTAGGGGTCTATGAGAGAAGGACAATCGGAGCCGGTGCCGAAGTATATTTTGTCTTTCTCCAGGACAATGCGTCTGCTTCGGTCCCGCCCAGCGACGACGATTCGCTCTGGTGTGGTGTTCAGCGCATCCTTGACCAACCACGACGGGATACGTACCAGGTTGTTATCGTCAACCAGGCAGCCAGCTTCGCGCAGCAGGGCCAACCCCTCCTCTCCATAAACCCTCGCACCTACCCGTTCCAGAACTTCCAAAGCCGAGTGGAAAATCTCTTCGATTTGATTATCGGATAGCACACGAAACTGTGTAGTGGCGTTAACTTGGTAGTTTGCTCTCATGTTGATTATCCTCCCCTAGGGGCAACCCTCGCGGTTGCCCATGCCTGCGAGAGGGCGACCGCAAGGGGCACCCCTACTCCATTCCCAGGGCCGCAGCGATGGCCGCAATGTGAGCCGGCGAGGAGCCACAACAAGTGCCGACGATACGAGCGCCCAGCTCCACGTAGCGAACGGCCAGTTCGGCCATCCTCTCCGGTGTGGCGTCGTAGACAACTTGCCGCTTTACCATGTGGGGGATGCCCGCATTGGGCTTGGCGATCAGGTAAGCATCGGGGGCGGCCTGGCGCATCTGGGGCAGGATGTCCAGCACTTCCTCGGGCTCGTGGCCGCAATTGGCGCCTGTGGCCGGCACTCCCAAAGCGGCCATCGCCTGGGCCGCCTGCGTTGGGCTGACCCCCATGTTGGTGCGGCCGTGGGTGTCGAAGCTAAAGGTGCAAAAGACGGGCAGGTCACATGCTTGCCGCGCTCCCTCCACAGCGGCCTTTGCTTCATTGAGATCGCTCATGGTCTCGATGTAGATGACATCAACGCCCCCCGCGGCCAGCGCCCTGGCCTGCTCGGCAAACATCTCAACGGCAGCCTCGTAGGTCAGTGAGCCGATGGGGACCATCATCTCGCCTGTGGGGCCGATGTCGCCACCAACGTAGAAGTCATCGCCAGCCACCTGGCGGGCCAGCTCAGCAGCGTGGGTATTGATCTCTGCTACCCGCGCTTCGAGCCCGGCCTTCTTCAGCCGCACCCGCGTGCCGCCAAAGGTGGTGGTGAGGATTAGCTGGGATCCCGCCTCCACGTAGGCGCGATGCAGCTTCATTATCTCCTCGGGCCGCTCCAGCACCCAGGCCTCGCCTGGCATCCCCGTGGGCAGCCCCGCTGCTTGCAGCATGGTGCCCGTCGCACCGTCGGCGATTAGAACGTCTCCTGAGGCCAGTCGTTGTAGAATAGGTTTGCGCATTGGTTTGCTCCTTGATTGTGCGTCAAACGTCATGCGTCAACTCTTCACGTTTGACGTTTCACGGCTTCACCTGTACCAACCCCTTTACCATCTCAACCGCTTCTGTCGCGTTTTCCGCGTAGGCGTCAGCTCCGATCTCCTCGGCCCACTCGGGGCTGGTGGGCGCGCCACCGATGATGACCTTGACCTTATCGCGCAGGCCAGCCTCCTTGAGGGTCAGGATCACAGCCTCCTGGTTGAGCATGGTGGTGGTGAGCAGTGCCGAGAGGCCCACCACGTCGGCGTCTACCTCGCGCACGGCGTCCACGAAGCGCTGGGGCGATACGTCCACGCCCAAGTCGTGCACCTCGAAGCCGTTGGCCCTGAGCATAGTGGCCACCAGCGTCTTGCCAATCTCGTGGATGTCGCCCTGTACCGTGCCAATGACCACTTTGCCCAATGTCTGGAGGATCTGCTTGTGTTTCAAAAGCTCCGGCTCCAAGACGGCGATGCCCTCTTGCATGGCCCTGCTGCTCATCATCAGGTCGGGAATAAACAGCTCCCCCTTGGCGAAGCCCTCGCCGACGACATCCATGCCCGGCTTGAAGCCCTGCTCAATGGCTTCCAAGGGGTCAATCCCAGCTCGCAATGCCTCCTTGGCCAGCTCGCAGGCCTTGTTTGGCACGCCGGCGATCACAGCCTCGGTCATCTCTTGGAATAGTCTTTCGTTTGCCATATTATGTCCTCCTTAAATCTTTGCTCAATGCTGACTGATAAGTTCTAAGCCTGCATCTATTGCCTGTAGAGCACAGCCAGTCCCACCAATGTGGTTGTGAACAGCGAAAGGCTTAATGGTAATCCGACCCGTATGTAATCCCGGAATTTGTAACCGCCAGGCCCCATAACCAGCAGGGTGGATGGGTGAGCAAAAGGGGTTAGAAGGGCTGCGGAGGTGCCCACCGCCACAGCCAGCAGCAAAGGGTGCGGGTCGAAGCCGTGGCCTATGGCTACATTGAAGGCAATGGGCGCGATCAGGGCCGCGGTGGCGTGGTTGGAGATGCTCAGCGTCAGGGCGTTTGTGAGCAGAAACAACACTGCCATCGCGGGCAGCCATCCCAGATTCGCCACTGGTGAAAGAAGGGTTACGGCGACCCACTGCGCGGCGCCGGTCTTCTCCATGGCCGTACTCAGAGCCAACATGCCAGCAATGAGAAAAACCACCCGCCATTCGATGGCGTTCCGCGCCTCCTCGATCCGCAGGCAACCGGTGAGCACTGTCAGAATCGCTGCTCCCATTGCCGCCACCGGCAAAGGAAGCAATCTGAACGCCACGGTGACCACCATACCCACCAGGATGGCGGCCGCCCACGGCGCCTTGTGGGTGCGGCGGGGGATGTTCTCATCTTCGGAGATCACCAGCAATCCGGGTTGCTGGCGTAGCAATCGGATCTTGGGCCAAGGGCCCTGAACCAGAAAGGCGTCGCCAGAACGCAGCGGCTCTTCGCTGATGTAGCGCTCTATGGGCTCGCCTCCTCGCCACAAGGCCAGCACCGTCAGTCCAAACCGCTCGCGGAAGTCGAGTTCGCGCAGTGTCTTGCCGGCCAGGGGCGAACGGGGGGTCAGGGTAACCTCGGCTATGCCAACATCGCCGGCTAGCAACTCTGCCTCATTTACACTAGCACGGGCCCAGGTGAAGCCTTTGTCCGCGGCTGCGCGCCGCAGCCGGTTTGGCCCCCCCTCAGTCAGCAGGCGATCGCCAACCTGGATTGTTTCGGTGGGCGGCGGAGCCATAATACAGCGGGACTGGCGGATGATGCCCAGCACGGTCAGCCCGTAGTCTCGCCCCAGGCTGCTCTCAGCCAGGGTTTGCCCCACCAGGGGGGAATCGGGGGGCACGTGCAGGGTGAAAATCCGCTCTGGCAGCAGGTAGAGATCCAGCAGTTGGCTGGGCAGCCGGGCCCGCTGTAGTTTCCTGTCCAAGGGCTGATCGGGAAGCAGCTTGCGACCAGCCAGGCTCATGAACAGAGCAGCGGTGAGCACGTTGATGATACCGATGGGAGTGATATCCAGAAGCCCAAATGGGGGGAAACCCCTTTCGGCCAACACATGACTGACAATAAGGTTTGGCGGTGTGCCAATCAGGCTTAGCGTCCCGCCAACGACGGCGGCAAAGGATACAGGCAGCAGGAGACGAGAGGGGGCGCGGCCTGTATTGAGGCCAATGCCGATCACTACAGGGATCAGCACGGCTGTCACCGCCACATTGTTCATCACCCCCGATAGAAGAGACGCGCCGATCATGAGAGCTGCTATAAGGCGTGTCTCGTCACGGCCAGCCAGTCGAACGATACCATGCCCCAGCTTTGTGGCCACACCGGTCTGAAAGAGTGCCGCGCTGACGACAAATATGCTGCCGATGGTGATCACGACAGGGTTGGCAAAGCTGGCGAAGGCCTCGTCTGGTGTCAGCAAACCGACTAGCACCAAGACCACCATCACCAGCAGCGACACCACGTCTGCCGACCATAGTTCGGACACCAGCAAGGCGATGGCAATGATTAGAATGGTCAGGGTGAGGGCAATTGAGTAGCTCATAATACTCAGCTACCAGAGTATATCAGATTTTGGCTTATTTGGCAACAATCATCAGGTGTGGGTTCTCATGCGGGGGTCCAGCGCGTCCCGCAGGCCATCGCCCAGGAGGTTGATGGAGAGGACAGTTAGCATGATGGCCAGGCCTGGCGCAGCAGTGATCCAGGGGGCCTGGCGCAGGTAGCCTCGTCCCTCGTTGAGCATGGCCCCCCATTCTGGCGCTGGCGGCTGTGCGCCCAGCCCCAGGAAGCTCAGCGAGGAAGCATTCAAAATCGCCCAGGCCAGGTCCAGCGTGGCTAGCACGAGAACCGGAGCGAAGATGTTGGGGAGGATGTGCCGGAAAACAATGCGCCAACTGCGACACCCCACGGCCCTGGCTGCCCGCACAAATTGCATTCTCTTGGTAGCCAGCACAGACCCACGTACCACCCGGGTGTAGCTGGGGATGCCAGCGATGCCCACGGCGATCATGGCGTTTGGCAGGCCGGGACCCAGCAGGGCCACGATGCTCAGGGCCAAGAGGATACCGGGGAAGGCCAGCATCATGTCCATAATCCGCATGATGAGGCTATCTACCCAGCGGCCATTGTAGCCAGCCACCAAACCAAGGATCAGGCCGGGGACCGAGGCAATGGCCACTGCCACAATCCCCACCAGCAAAGATATCCGCGCTCCAAATAGCAAACGGCTGAAGATGTCTCGTCCAAAGAGGTCTGTCCCAGCCCAGTGTTGGCCGCTCGGTGGCTGCAACTGCTGCTCAATATCTACGGCTAGCGGATCGTAGGGGGCCAGGATCGGCGCGAAGATGCTGACGGCTACCACGATAGCAAGGAAAGCCAGGGCCAGCAGGGCTCCTATATTGCGCCGCAGCCGTCGCCGGGTAACCAGAGGAGGGATCTCTCTCCTGGGTATCGTTTTGCGGGTTGGGATGGGGAACCTGCGTTTGGCCATCGTCAATCGTAACGGATACGGGGATCAACAAGGGCGTAGGAGATGTCTACGAGCAGATTGACGAACGTGTAGACGGCTGCGGCCAGGAGAACAGCGCCCTGTACCAGAGGGAAATCCTTCCACAGGATGGCGTCTACCACCAGCCGCCCCAGGCCCTGGCGAGAGAAAACCGTCTCCGTGACCACCGTGCCGCCCAGGAGGTAGCCGAACTGAAGGCCCATGACGGTGATCACCGGGATGAAAGCATTCTTGAGGGCATGGCGCAGCACGACCAGGCGCTCGCTAAGCCCCTTGGACCGGGCGGTGGTGATATACTCCTGGCTCAGTACCTCCAGCATGGTGGACCGTACCAGGCGGGCGATGGACCCAGAGGAGGCCAGGCCCAGCACGGTGGCGGGCATGATCAGGTGTCTCAAGCTGCCCTGGCCTGTGGCAGGCAACCAGTGCAACAGCGAGCTAAAGAGCAATAGGAGCAACAACCCCGACCAGAAGATGGGCATGGAGGCCCCGGCCACCGCAATGGTCACGCACAAGTTGTCCACCCAGGTGTTTCGATTCAGGGCGGCGGCGATGCCCAGGGCCGTGCCTATGATGATGGCCACCGTCATGGCCGCTGCAGCCAGTTGGACCGTGTGCGGCAACTGCTCCAGAATGATTTGAGTCACTGGACGGTTGGTGAAAATGGAACGCCCCAAATCTCCTCGCACGGCATTGGCCAGAAAGCGACCATACTGGACGTAGAGGGGGTCATCGAGGCCCAGCTGCTGGCGCAAGCGGGTGATGGATTGAGAGGAGCCCCCCGATTCAGCTAGCATCAGCTCGGCCGGGTCCCCTGGCAGCAGGTGCATCATGAGAAATACCAGTGTTGTTACACCCCACAGGACAGGGATGGAGGTTAGCAAACGCTTTCCGATGTATTGAAGCATTGCCCTTGATTGTTGGATGGTCGAATGGTCAAGTGGTCCGGTGGTCAAACAGTCATTTGGTCATTCGAGGTACACGTCATGCAGCCAGGGGAACCAGCCACGCAGGTCATACCGCAGCCCTTTCACCTGAGCGCTGGCCGCGTTCAGGTTGACATAGTCGCGGATGGGGATGATCAGAGCCTGGCTCATGATGATTTGCTGGGCCTCGGCATATAGTTCTTTGCGCTTCTCGATGTCCAGGGTGCGTGCTCCCTCCTCCAGCAGTTCATCCAGTCTGGGATCTCGCACCTTCGCCCAGTTGAAGCCGCCATTGGAATGGAAGAAGGTACGCAGGATGTCGGGGTCGCTGCTGGATAGGGTGAAGGGGATGAGATGATGCTTGCCTTCTCGGGCGGCCTCCAGGGCAGCGGGGTAGGCGACCACCTGGTTCACCATCTCGACTCCGACGGCCTTGAATTGGGCCTGTAGAAGCTGGGCCACCTCGGGCATGAATCCCCAGCTCATGAGGTAGGCATCCAGCCGCAATGGCTGACCATCCTTCTCGCGCACTCCATCGCCGTTCACATCAACCCAACCGGCTTCCTCCAGCAGGCTTTTTGCGCGCTCAGGGTCGTGTCTATAGAACTCGGCCACTTTGGGGTTATAACCTATAATCACAGCGCTTAGTGGCCCGTGGGCCACCGGAGAGAGATTCTTGAAAATAGTGGCCACAATAGCCTCGCGATCGGCAGCATAGATCAGGGCCTGGCGGACCCTGAGGTCATCGGTGGGAGGCCGTTGGGTGTTCAAGAAAAGCTGGAGGGAGGTGCCAGGCAGGGCCACCGGAATAAGTTGAAAGTCGGGGTTGTCGGACAGGCGCTGCGCATCCTGCGGTGGTATCTCGCCCATAACGTGGGCCTCGCCCGACTCCAGGGCCAGAGTCCGGGTGGCCGGCTCCACGAAAAAGCGGAACTCGATCTCCTCCAGATAGGCCGGTCCCTGGTGGTTGAAGACGGAGGGCGCCCAGTTGTAATCAGGGTTGCGCACCAGAGTCAGGTGATCTTTGGGAACGTATTCCTTAAACTTGAAAGGCCCGGTTCCCACCTGATGCATTTGGTAGTCCGGGCCCCACCTCTCTATAGCAGCAGGGGAGGCCATTCCCAGATAGACCTGGCTGAGGGAATCGAGGAGCGGGGCAAAAGGCTCCTTGAGGTGGATTTCTACGGTGTAGTCATCCACTACTTCCGTGTGGTCGTAGGGTCCCAGCATGAAAACCGCCTTCTGAGACTTAGTCTGGGGATCAACGATGCGGTCCAGGTTGAATTTCACTGCTTGAGCGTTGAAAGGAGTGCCGTCGTGGAACTTGACATCTTTACGCAGATGGAAGGTGTAGATCAACCCATCATCGGATATCTCCCAGGACTCGGCCAGGCCGGGCACAAACTCGCCATTCAGGTCCTGCCAGACCAGGGTATCGTAAACGCTGGTCAGGGGGATGCCTAATTCCGAGGAGGCGTTGACGTGGGGGTCAATGCCGGAGGGGGTCAGGGTGAGGCCGTAAACCAATTTGCTGCCTTTTGGGGCAGGTGTTGGTCTACAGGCGGCCAGTGTAAGTATCAGTATAACTGTCATTGTTAAAAAGCCGATCACTTTTGTGAGTTTCATTGCGTCTTCTCCTGATATGTTTTTTTCTGTATTTGCTGCTAGCACGAATCTCGGAGTACCAACGCCGTGGGCAGAACTCGCCTTGCGGGGAGGTTATCCTTGTCTTTGATTCTCTCCACCAACATTTCGACGGCTATGGCCCCCATTTCGCGCTTGGGCTGAGCTACAGTGGTGAGCCGGGGATTGGTGAAAGAGGCCAGGGCGATGTCGTCGCACCCGATGATGGCCACGTCCTGGGGGATCCTCAGTTTGAGCTCGCTGGCCGCGCATATCGCGCCTATGGCCATCAGGTCGTTGGAGGCGAAGATAGCTGTGGGAGGCTCATCCAGGGTCAGGAGTTGCCTCGTTGCTTCATAACCGCCTCTGTAACGAAAATCCCTCTGGATGATCAATTCCTCGCGCAGCGGGATGCCGTGTTGTTCCAAGGCCGCTTTGTAACCCTGCAGTCGCTTGCTACTGATGTTCAGTTCCTCGGGTCCTGCGATACATCCTATGCGGCGATGCCCCAACTCAATGAGGTGTTGAGTGGCCTGGTAGCCGCTTTTCACGTTGTCGGCGATAACGGTGTCCACTTCTACTCCTGGTAGCTCCCTGTCGCAGACCACCACGGGCACTCCTTGTTCGATGAGCCCCCGGATGTGGTTAGAGCTCTCGCCTGCGGCGACGAAGACGATCCCGTCGACCTTCTTCTCCAGCAGGAGCTCTATGTAATCGGCTTCCCTCTCCAGGTCACCAGCGGAGTCGCAGAGGATGACATTGTAGCCCAGTT
>CAZRSI010000082.1:0-11198 GCA_964602575.1 uncultured Anaerolineae bacterium | reverse complement strand
CTACTTCTGTGTCTCTATGGTGACGAAAGAGGTAGCCCCGGCTCTGACATTTACCTCCTGGGTGTATAACCGCCCACCCACACTGACTTTCAGCACGTAATCGCCAGCCGGCACATCCCCCATCACGAAGTTCTCACCCCACTCATCGTCGGGGTTTACCTCATTGCTGGCATAGGTCCATACTTCGCGCCATCGCCTGTCGGGCGCCTCCGCTCGGTGAAAGTTGATGACAGCCTCGGGGATAGGATTCCCCTGGGCATCCAACAACACCCCGGCGATGGTGCCGTGGCCGGGCAAGGGCTTCAGCCATAGCTCCGGGTTGCGGGTATGGGCATAGGTGTTAGCCCCTACGCGCACCTCGAAGTGAAGGTGAGGCCCAATGGCTACCCCCGTCATTCCCACCTCACCCAACACATCGCCCGCATCCACTCGCTGGCCCACCTGAGCCACTACTCGCGAAAGGTGACCGTAGAGGACAAAGACGGGCTGTCCGTGAAACTCCCTATCCAATTGCACCACCACAAGCTGGCCATAGAAATTGGGTTGGGGACCATAAACCTGGGTCTCATCGGTGCCAGCGACGATAACTGTCCCCGGCGCGACAGCCAGCACAGGGGTGCCCATGGGATTCCCCATATCCACTCCATGATGGAGAAAGTACCGGCCGCCGCCCGTGGTGCCATAGGGGTAGAAGCGGCTGACCTTGGCCTGTCCGCCGGGGCCGACGGGTCGCTCCAACCAGTAGTGGTCTTGAGGAGAACCGGGCGTTTCTGTTGGCATGGGAATTGGTGTTGAGGTGGGAGTAGATGTAGGCGTAGAGCTCGAGGTTGGGCTGGGAGTAGGTGTTGAAGTGGGTGTAAGTGTGTTTGTAGGAGTTGATGTGACTGTGGACGTAGGGGTATTAGTGGGGGTGGACGTAAGAGTCGCTGTGGGCGTGGGTGTGAACGTGGGGATGCTGGTAGGAGTTAGTGTCGGGGTTGATGTTGGTGTGGAAGTTCCCAACATGGTGAACTGGCCCGAGGACCGCCAGCCCAAAGCTACCGCTGAGATAGCCAGGGCCAGGGCGAGGGAACCGATCACAACGATCAAGATGTCTGGCAAACTGCCCTGTGTCTTACGCAAACCACTTTGTCCCTATTGACGCTACTCAAGCTAGCTTGGAGAAAGTGCCACCCCACTTCCCTCAAGTTTCCCTGAGTCAACAGCTACTCCCCCTCAATCACCTCAGCCAGGCGGCTCTCCAGAATCTGGTGGGAGGAGAGGTCATGCAGTTGCAGATGGAATTTAGCAGCTTCCACCAAAGCCTCGTTGGGTATGAGGCCGATGAGCTCACTCTCCACTATCGAGACACCGTAGCTGTCCGCTTCACGACGGATCATCTCCACCACACGGTGAACGGGCGTCTGACGATAGTTGGTCAAGTTCATGGAAACCTGAGCCCGACCTTTGACCAGGAGCCCTAGGGCCTTGACGTAGCGCAGGCCACCGGAAGAGTGGCGCACGGCCCGGGCGATGGCCTTGGCAATCTCCACGTCATCGGTGCTCAGATAGACGTTGAAAGCGATGAGAGGCGACCGAGCTCCGATAGCAGTGGCTCCTGCCTTGCCCACGCGCCTGGGGCCGAAGTCGGGCTCTCGTTCGGGATTGGTGGCGATCTCCGCTTTGATCCCCTCATACTCGCCCCGGCGTACGTTGGCCAGATTACGCCTCTCCGGGCGAGTGGCTGCCTCTTCGTAGAGATAAACCGGAATGCCCAACTCCCGACCCACTCGCTCCCCTACCCGCCGTGCTATGGCCACGCAATCCTCCATAGTCACGCCTTTGATGGGCACGAACGGCACCACATCGGCCGCCCCCATGCGGGGGTGCTCCCCCCGATGCAGATCCATATCAATGAGCTCCGCAGCCTTCCCGATGCCCCGGAAGGCAGCTTCTTCCACAGCATCGGGCTCTCCTGCGAAGGTGATCACCGTGCGATTATGATCGGCATCGGATTGCACATCCAACACGTAGGCATTGGGCACTCCAGCTATGGCCTCCGCGATCTGGTCAATGACCTCTCTGCGCCTTCCCTCGCTGAAGTTCGGTACACACTCTACGATCTTTCTCATTGCACCTCCTCTTCGCTTTTGACAATGATTCCCTCTCGCTTCAAGAGTGCTGCGGTGACGCCATCCCCTTCCACCAATCGTCCACTAAAGCTCCCATCATAAATCTGGCCCGCGCCGCAAGAAGGGCTGCGGGCCTTCAGGATGGCCTCTTTGATGTGCCAACGTCTGGCGATTTGCAATGCTTTCTGCGCGCCAGCCAGGAATTCGGCGGTGACATCCCTCCCCTCGATGTTTACCACCCGCGCCCGTCCCTCCAAGACATCGCTCCCATCGCCGCCTTGGATCTCCGCTGGAGGGCGCGGCGTGGGAAGCCCACCCAGCACCTCCGGGCAGAGGGGCAGCGCCCTACCCTGAGCAGCCAGGGCCTGAAGCCGGTCATCGGGGTGACTGCCGCCATTGTATTGGCAGGGAATGCCCACCAGGCAGGCGCTCACCAGGATCACGGGGTCTCCCTCGCTCATAGTTCCTCCGTATCCAAGATTATGGTAACTGGGCCATCGTTGTGGATTTCGACCAGCATGTAGGCTCGAAACACGCCTGTTTCGACCCTGGCGAGGCCGGCTTCTCGCAGCTTATCCACAAAGTGCTCGATCAGCGGCTCCGCCACCTCTGGCGGGGCCGCTTTGGTGAAGCTAGGCCGTCGTCCACGCCTGCAGTCGGCATAGAGCGTGAACTGGGAGACAACCAGAACGCCTGCACCGACATCGAGGGCCGACAGATTCATCTTACCCGCATCATCTTCGAAAATACGCAGATGAGCTATTTTCTGAGCCAGTTTCCCGGCCTCGGCCTCGGTGTCTTGATAGGTGACGCCAATGAGAACCACCAGGCCGGTGTCCACACTCCCTACAGTCTCACCATCCACCGAGACCACACCCCGCTTAACCCGCTGTACAACTGCACGCATAATTGAGACTCCTATTCTACAAGCTGGCGATAGTCAAGCAACAGCCTTAGCCCCACCTCCCGCGCTACCTTCTTGCTGCGCCAGTAGATGGAGTGGGCGTGGGGAGGCAAGAAGCTGCTCACCAGGTCGCTGAAGAAACCGGCATCTATGGAGATGTCCCTGATCTTCCTCTGAGGGTAGACGTGCTCCAGGCGATAGGCGATGAGATCCTGCCGGTCATAAAAATTGTACCAATCGCCTTCCTCGCGCACCTGCACGGGCCTATCGCGATAATGGGCCTGGTCCTCCAGGAGGGAGAAGAGAGCCAGGGGAGAGCCCATGGTGAACAGGTTCGACAGCTCAAGCTTCAGCATCTTGATGGGACTCCATGGCTCCTCTGGCGAGGTCATCTCCCTGTAGAAATCGTAGCTGACATCGTAGGCGATCACTGAGCCAAGGCTGTGGCCGATGATATTGACATAGGCGAACTCCCGCTGGTTCCATTCCTCTTGAGCCTTCTCCGGCCCCAGCTCTTTCCAGTAATCCCAATCCTCCCATGGCCTTCCTTGGGGACCTGCCCACCTTATCCGCCGTCCCACTCGCAAAATGCTTTCTCTCACCCGCTCTTTGATCTTCCTTCTCTCCTCTGCTGAGAGATAGTAGAGGATGTCGCCCACGGAGTCAATGATGAACTTTCTGGTGCGAGGGAGTTCGACAAGACCGGCGATGGGAAGCAATATCTTGTTCTTGAGCTGCTCTTTTGCCTCCCTGCCTATGTCAGACCACACCACGGGTGTGATAATGTACGATTTCCCTGGCGGAGGCAAGTCCGTTCCTCTCCAGAAAAGCGATCACGTTACGCTCCAGTGGTTGCGAAAACGTCTCGTCGTGCGGCCCAACCCCATGAATGGTAATCACTTCAATCGCCTCTTGCATCTTTTTCCTCCCCGCTAATCCACAGTGATCAGGTCCTTTATCTGCTGGAAGGTAGCCTCCCCGATTCCGGGCACACGTTTGATGTCCTCAATGGCCTCATAGGGGCGATTCTCGATGATCCCCTGGGCCTTGGAAGGGCCAATGCCAGGCAGGGTCTCAAGTTCGGATTGGCTGGCAATGTTGATGTTGATCTTGCCCTCTGCCGTGACGCCGCTGGCATTAGACGGCTCGGTTGGTGGACTCACTGGTGGATTATCCTCCCCCAGCCTGGGCACGTAGATGTGCTGGCCATCGGCCAGGGAGAGCGCCAGATTGATGCGGTCCAAATCGGCCTCGCTGGTAGCGCCCCCAGCGGCCTCGATGGCGTCTTTTACGATGCTGCCAGCGGGGAGCTCGTACACATCAGGGCTATTCACCGCCCCGCTGATGTAAACTCGGAGAGGGCAGGGAGTTGGGCTAGGTAGAGGGGTAGCAGTGGGTGGGGGTGAGGTAATGGTGAGCTCTGGCGGCGACGGGCGACGCAAGAAGATGATCGCTCCGCCCAGGATAACTAAGTTGATCAGGGTGATCAGAACATAGCCGCGGTATCTCTCCAGCCAGTTGCTCATCTCTCCCTCCCCAGGGCTACCGAATTATACTGCAAAGCGCCTAAGAAGGCAAGCCTACCCCTCATTATGAAAGAGCCGAGTTAGGAATTGGGCTCGTTACACAGCAAAAAGCCGAGGCATAATGCCTCGGCTTTTTCGTTAATCCTCCTCCCTCTGCGGTGGGGGCTTTGGCTCCTCTATATCGTCGTTATCGTCCCCCACCAGGAGAGATACCTCCTTGAATTCGCCGAACGGTTCTTGGTCCAGCAACTTATTGTAAATGTATCTGCCTATTACACGAAGAGTAGCTAGGAAGGGAGCGGCCACAAACATGCCTAGGATGCCCGCCAAACTTGCTCCGGCGATGACTCCGATGATGACCACTAAGGGATGCAGGTTGAGACTACGGCCAATAATGCGGGGCACTAAGAAGTTGTTTTCCAACTGTTGGATGACCACATAAATGCCGATGACGAGGAGAGCGAACCAACCATTTGATAGGGGCAAATGATTAGAGCCTTGGAAATAGGCGATGA
Organism: uncultured Anaerolineae bacterium; assembly: GCA_964602575.1. Classification (GTDB taxonomy): domain Bacteria; phylum Chloroflexota; class Anaerolineae; order VGOG01; family VGOG01; genus CAZRSI01. Next base: position 6,142 of record CAZRSI010000082.1, on the reverse strand, counting down.
GGACGGCGGGTACGGCGGCGATGGTGGGTCCGATGTTGGGAATGATCTCCAAGACGCCAGCGAGGATTCCCAGGATGAGGGCGTTCCTCACCCCCACCGCCGCCAGGAGGACTCCTACCAAGGCTCCCACAACGCCACAAAGCACAAGTTGGCTTCTGAAGAAGCTGCTCCAGATGGCATTGATCTCCTCTACCAACTGGCGAACCTCTTCTCGATATTCGGTGGGCAGCAGGCCCTCAAAGGAGCTAATGAGCTTATCCGCATCTTTGAGCAAGTAGAAGGAGACAATGAGCACAAATATAAACCAGGCAAAGCCAGAGGCCAGGTCAATTAGGAAAGAGACTGTTCGCGAGGCCAGGGGGGAGATCATGTTCTCCAGAGCGCCGCTCACCTCTTTGTAGACCTCTAGTAAATCAATGTAGAAACCAAAAAAGAATAGCGGCCGCTCGAAGAAGCGACTTATGCCATCAACGATGTTTTGGAAGTCTACGTTTATGTTCCTAACCTGCTGGATGAGATTGGGAACGAAAAACCCGAGCACCAGGCCCAGGATGACAATGAGGGCCAGGTAGACGCTGACAACAGCCCAGGTACGAGATAGCTTGGTCTTGGTAGTGACGAACCTAACGAGAGGGTTCAGAACATAGGCGAGAATAAAGGCGATAGCCAGAGGGGAGATGATCCGGCTGAAGCGATAGAGAATCCATGCGAAAACAGCAAGACTACCGAGGATAACTAACCATTTCGTGGAATCGCTCCAGCGTCTGGACATATGAGGATCAGTTCACTCGATAAAGCCTATCTCATCAGGCGGCCAATAGGAGAACCAGGCTCGGCCCACGATATTTTCCAAGGGCACCGGCCCGAAGGAGCGAGAGTCGTTGCTGAAATTGCGGTTATCGCCCAAAACGAAGACGTGGTTTGGCGGCACGACGACGGGCTTCATGTCCCTTTGGGCCTGGTTGGAAAGGTATGGCTCTTCCAGAGGCCACTCGTTGATGTACACCTTACCGCCCTTGATCTCGATCTTCTCCCCCGGCAGGCCGATGACCCGTTTGATGAGCAATCCCGACCCGACTTTAGGGGCCTTGAGAACCACTATGTCTCCCCGCCGCGGCTCGTGGAAATTATACGAGATCTTCTCCACTACCACGCGCTGGTTTGAGTGGAGGTTGGGTTCCATGCTTTGGCCGTAGACACGAGTGGCCTGAGCCAGAAAGAGGTTGATGAGCAAGGCAATGAGGACAGCCGGCACGGCTGTCTCCACAGCCTCGCTCAACCACCCAAGAATAGTTCTAAGAACCGAGTTTCGCTTCCCGGTATCTGGCTGAAAGTCTTCCACTGTTTTCTAGCCTCCGGTTGGTTTCAAGCTAGCGACGACGGGAGGTGCGACGGGCCCGTGCCCCAATACTGGTTGGCGGGCGGCGATCGCGAGAACTGCGTTTGCCTTTTCGGCCAGAGGGCTTGCGGTCGTGCTCTCGAGCCTCCTCGGGTGTCCAACCCTCCAAAACAGCCTGGCGGGAAAGCTTTATTTTACCTTCCTGGTCAATATCAATGACCATAACCATGATCTCGTCGCCGACTTGGACAACGTCCTTCACACTGGGCACGCGGTAATCCGCCAACTGCGAGATATGTACCATACCATCCTGGCCGGGGAGTATCTCCACAAAGGCCCCATAATCCTCCACCCGCACCACCTTGCCCGTGTAGATCTTCCCTATCTCGGGTTTCTCCACCAGGGCTTGGACCATCTCCTTCGCTCGTTGGGCACCGGGACCATCAGTGGAGGCAATGTAAACACTGCCATCATTCTCTATTTCTATCTTTACCCCCGTCTCCTCCTGGATACGACGGATAGTCTTGCCACCGGGGCCTATAACAGCGCCGATCATCTCGGGGTCTATCTTGAGGATGGTAATGCGCGGTGCATGGGGCGAAAGCTCCGGCCGTGGTTCAGGGAGAACCTCCAGCATTTTGTCCAGAATAAATAGACGAGCTTCCTTCGCTTGCGCCAGCGCCTCGGCCATGATTTGGTAACTCAGACCCTTGATTTTGATATCCATCTGGAGTGCAGTGACACCGTTTCTGGTACCCGCCACTTTGAAGTCCATGTCTCCCAGGTGGTCTTCCATGCCCATAATATCGGTGAGAATTCGATACTTATCCTCGTCCTGAACCAGACCCATAGCAATGCCAGCCACTGGTGCTCTAATGGGCACGCCTGCATCCATCAAAGCCAAGGTAGAGCCGCAGACACTGGCCATGGAGGTAGAGCCATTGGAGGAAAGCACCTCAGAGACCAGGCGGATAGTGTAAGGAAACCCCTCTTCGGGAGGGATCACGGGCAACAGCGCTCGCTCGGCAAGGGCCCCGTGGCCGATCTCCCTTCGGCTCGGTCCGCGCAATCGGCGGGTCTCTCCAGTGGAGTAGGGGGGGAAGTTATAATGGTGCATGAAGCGCTTGGACTCCTCAGGATAGAGACCGTCCAAGGGTTGCTCCTCCCTGGGTGTGCCCAGAGTGGCAATGGTCAGCACCTGGGTTTCGCCCCGGTTGAAGAGCCCCGACCCATGAGCTCGTGGTGAGAGGCCCACTTCACATGATATAGGGCGGATTTCTTGAGGGCCACGTCCATCGGGACGAACGCCTTCGTATAGAATCCGCCTGCGCACTTCAGCCTTCAGCAGGTCATTGAAGGCTTCCTTAACATCGCTCTCCCGGTATTCGTCCCCCAGTTCGGCCAGGAGTTCCTTGAGCAGAGCATCCAGAGCCTCATTGCGTTCCTTCTTTTCTTGGACTGTTTCCAGAACCTGCCTGATCCGTCCATCCAGTCGTTCCGCGACCAGTTGGCGCAAATCCTCGCTCACGACAAAAGGAGTATACTCGGCCTTAGGCTTACCTACCTGGCTGCTTATCTCCTCTTGAAGAGCGATGATGGGTTGCATGGCCTCGTGGCCAGCTTTGCTGGCTTCCACGAGTATATCTTCTGGCACCTCATTGGCGCCGGCCTCTACCATAATGACTGCGTCAGCGGTGCCGGCCACGCGCAGATCCAGAGTACTCCTCTCCATCTGGGAAATGGTGGGGTTGAAAACGAACTGCCCGTCAATGTAGCCTACCCGCACCGCCCCTATTGGCATGGGAAAAGGGATGTTGGATACAGCAAGGGCCGCTGAAGCCCCAATAACAGCCAGGATATCAATCTGATGTTCCTGATCGTGGGATAGCGCAGTGACGATAACTTGTACCTCATTACGCAGGTCCTTGGGAAACAGGGGGCGGATAGAACGATCAATGAGGCGACTGATGAGGATGGCTGCCTCGTGAGGACGTCCCTCACGGCGGAAGAAGCTGCCAGGTATGCGTCCTGCCGCGTAGAGTCTCTCTTCGTAATCCACAGTAAGGGGGAAGAAATCGACCCCCTCTTGTGGCTCCTCAGACATTGTGGCCGTGGCCAAGAGCAAGGTGTCGCCACAACGCACGGTGACGGCACCCCCTGCCTGGCCGGCCAGCTTGCCGGTTTCAATGGTAATAGGGTGGTCCCCAATAGTAGCAGTAAATTGATGTAGCATTTAGAATTTACACCTCCAAGCCAAGATTAGGCTCAGAGGCCAGGGACTGGGGAATAAGTCAAATCCCAACGAGCCAATGACCAAATCCTAATTGGTCATTGATTTGGCTCACTCCCCAATTCCTAAACCCCCTCGCCTAATCTTGTATTATGCAAGCTAATCGTACCTGTTACTTTTACTTACGCAGCCCCAGTCGCTTAATGAGCTCTCTATAGCGCTCCGAATCTTTGCGATTCAGATACACCAATTGACGTCTGCGTTGCCCAACTAGCTTCAACAGCCCACGCCGTGAATGCTCGTCGTGCTTATGGGTCTTCAAATGCTCGATCAATTGGTTGATCCGGGTCGTAAGCAGCGCGATTTGGACCTCGGGCGAGCCGGTATCAGCAGGATGTCTATGATATTCTCGTATGATAGTCGCCTTCTCTTCTCTTGATAGAGCCACACTAACCTCCTAACTAGATAAACTCAGTAAATGACAAGGTGCTCGCAAGCTTTCTTAAAACAAATTATAGCACATTTAGCCAGAGGATGCAAACAACCCCACAGGTAGGGTTTCGAAGCGAAATCCCGGGCGACCCCATATTTGCCAGAGATCATGAAATCAGGTACAATTAAGCAACGTTAACGGGAGGGGGGAATTAATGGAAAGACTGATCATCATAGGTTCCGGGCCGGCGGGTTGGACAGCGGGGATCTACGCCGGCCGAGCACAGCTTGAGCCCTTGCTGATCACCGGCACTGCCGTGGGCGGCCAGATGACCCTCACGCCAGAGATCGAGAACTATCCCGGTTTTCCAGAAGGCATAAGCGGCCAGGAACTGACCCAACTGATGCAACAGCAGGCTGAGCGCTTCGGCACCAGGGTGCAGATGGATGAGGTCACCGCTGTTGAGCTCTCCAACCACCCTTTCAAGGTTGTAACTTATGGGGAAGAGTATGAGACCAAAGCCCTGATCATCGCCACCGGAACCTCGCCCAGAAAGCTGGAGGTTCCGGGCGAGGCAGAGCTCACAGGTCGCGGCGTTTCCTACTGCGCCACCTGCGATGGCTTCTTTTACAAAGACCGCAAGGTGGTGGTAGTCGGCGGCGGAGATGCGGCCATAGAAGAAGCCATTTTCCTCACTAAGTTCGCCAGCCAGGTCTACGTGGTGCACCGCCGCAACCGCCTGCGGGCGGAGAAGATCTTCCAAGAGCGAGCCTTCCGCAACGAGAAAATCGAGTTCGTATGGGATTCGGTGGTCACAGAGATACTGGGCGACGAGAAAGTGACGGGTGTGCGCCTGAAGAACGTCAAAACCGAGGAAGAGTCTGTGCTGGAGACTGATGGTGTCTTCATCTACGTCGGCACCATCCCCAACACGGGATTCCTGAAGGGGCAGTTGGAGCTGGACGATCGTAGCTACATCGTCACCGATCGCCAATGCCACACCAGCGTGCCGGGCGTGTTCGCCGCTGGCGACGTGCAGGAGCGAGTGCTGAAGCAGGTGGCTACAGCCGTGGGCTCAGGGGCCATGGCTGCCATGGAGGCCGAGAAGTTCATCGCTGAATTGGAAGACAGAGCATATCCAGAGAGGACGCACTAAAATATTTCAAGGAGATTAAGTCATGACGATTACCCAAGAGATGCCCACAGGTGATGTAGTGCGGAAGAATCCTCAGATCGTGGAGGTTCCCCTGCGGTACAGGCTGATGTGCTTCGGCTGTGCCGTTGCCCGCTTTGAGAACATGGAGCTGGGAGCCTTGGCTCATAGCATCAACGTCGAGGCCCTGATCAAAGACCTCAACGCCATCGTGCCCCAGGCCGATTGATGCAACATGCCTTACGTGACTCTCACAGATGAGAGGGCTTTCTACGCCCTCTATCAGGGCGATGTGCGGGGCAAGCGCAATTTGGTACTGGTGCACGGGGCGGGCGGAAGTCATCTGGACTGGCCTGCCCCGTTGCGCCGCCTGGGGGGAGTCAACGTCTACGCCCTGGACCTGCCCGGCCATGGCCGCTCCGAAGGCCTGGGCCGAAGCTCCATCAACGCCTACCGCGATTTCCTCATGGCCTTTCTGGATGCTCTGGGCCTGGAGAGGGTGGTGGTAGCCGGTCACTCCATGGGCGGCGCCATCGCCCTCGATTTCGCCCTGAATTACTCAGACTACCTGGCGGGGTTGATCTTGGTGGGCACGGGGGCACGTCTCAGGGTATTGCCGACCATCCTCTCCGGCATCCTGACCGACTTCGAGGCCACAGTGGACCTTGTCTTGGGCTACGCCTTTGGCCCCAGTGCATTGGAGCAGTTGAAACGCCTGGGGCGCCAGCGTCTGTTGAGGACTCCACCGCAGGTCCTCCACGGTGACTACGCCGCCTGCGACGCCTTCGACGTGATGGAACGCTTGGGCGAGGTTCGTTGTCCCACCCAGGTCGTCTGCGGCACCGCCGATATGCTAACACCGCCCAAGTACTCCGTCTACCTGCGCGATCACATTCCTGGGGCCGAGTTGGTGCTGGTGGATGGAGCAGGTCATATGGTCATGCTGGAGAAACCGGAGGTCGTGGCCAAGGCGGTTTCTGAGTTCAT
>CAZRSI010000081.1:0-11255 GCA_964602575.1 uncultured Anaerolineae bacterium | reverse complement strand
TTTGTAGCACTTCACTATGACATTTGGTATAACTCGCCCCCAAAGTGAAATACACCTCGGGGGTGAAGATTCTTGACAAAGGCGCAGCTCTGTGCTATAATTTTTACACAAACGAAAAACAGTGCGAACATGAATGCACAAGATTGCGCAGGTTAGAGTAACCCAATGTTGGGGCTTGAGCGCCGCTCAAAGATTATCAAGCTGTTAGAAGAAAGAAAGATCGTAAGGGTCTCCGATCTGAGCCAAATGTTTGGCGTCAGTGAGGCCACTATTCGCCGAGATCTGGCGAAGCTGGCACAAGAGGGTCTGCTGAAGAAAACCTATGGGGGGGCAATAATCCAGGAAAGAAGCCGCTCGTGGGAAACTTTGGAAGCAGGCCCTGATTTGTTTCTGGAGGAAAAGCGCCGCATTGGAAAGGCAGCCGCCGAGTTGGTAAAGGACGGGGATACGATCAGCCTCCAGGCAGGCTCGACGACTCTGCAGGTGGCTCGGTGCTTGGCGGGGAGAAATAACCTCACGGTCTTGACCAACGATATAGACATTGCCCAGGAACTCGCTAAATCGCCTGGGATAAAAGTGAATTTGAGCGGGGGCATCCTGCGGGAGGGCACGCGCATACTGGTTGGCCCGTTGGCCGAACAGTCTATCAGGCAATTCCACGTGGACAAAGCCATCTTGGGAGTCAGTGCGATTAGCCTCACCGAAGGATTGACCAACGTTGATCTACTGGACGCCCAGATCAAGATGGCCATGATCAGAGGAGCAGATGAGGTAATTGTAGTAGCTGATCACAGCAAGTTGGACAAGGTGCACTTTGCAAAAGTGGCTCCTATCACGGCCGTCAACAAACTCGTCATAGACGATGGTATCTCCCCTGAGGACATCGCGGCCCTGGAGGCCCAGGGGGTAGAAGTGATCGTTTGCTAACACTATGCAAAGCCAAAGTCCAGTTGGAAAGGGGGGATGAATATAGGTCAGATGTCATTATCAGCCTGGGCGCTGGATCATAGCGCTTAACATTTCCACAATCAAAAGGAGGGATAAAAATGACTTGGAGGAAAACAGCGTTAGCGATCGTGTCCTTGCTTGTGGTATCGGCGGTACTGGGAGCTTGTGCCGCTCCGACACCCCAGGTGGTAGAAAAGGAAGTGGTCGTCGAGAAGCCGGTGATCCAGACCGTGGTGGTCGAAAAGGAAAAGGTGGTCGAGAAGCCGGTGATCCAGACTGTGGTGGTCGAGAAGGAGAAGGAAGTAGTCGTGACGGCCACACCAGTTCCGGCGGAGAGACCAACCGACATTATCATCAAGGCCATGGGCTACGGCGGGCCGTCGGACGTGACCCGGGTCACCAACCTTCAGGAGGCTGCCGGGAGGCTGAACAAGAGGTTCAAGGAAGAGGGGAAAGAAACCCACATCATCCTCCAGGTTGCCGAGTTTGAGACGGCCGGAGACATTGATGGCTTCCGCCAGCGGTTCGTCCTCGCCTCCAAGGCCGGCACTGCACCCTGTATCAGGACCTTCTCCTACACAGAGATCCCGGAGTGGGTGGAAGCTGGTTACATCATTCCCTTGGATGATTATATTGACCAGTATCCGGATGTGTTCGGCGACACCATTCCTGCCCTGTGGAACGCCGTGACCTGGAAGGGCAAGCGGTATGGCGTCCTCCAAGACACCGAGGTGCGGGTTATCTTCTATCGTAAGGACAAGCTCAAGGAGCTGGGCTGGAGCGATGCCGAGATCGAGGCACTCCCCGAGAAGGTCATCAACGGCGAATTCACGCTGGATGATCTGGTGGCCGTGGCCAAGGAGTCGGTGGAGAAAGGGGTCACCAAGTGGGGCATTTACCACCGACCCAGCAAGGGCAACACCTTCCTCCACCCGTACCTGGCCTATGGTGGCATCCTCCAGAACCCGGACACCGGCAAGCTGGTGCTTGACGAGTCGGCTGCCCTGGGCAACCTGCAATTCCACTACAATATCTGCCAGGTGGCCAAGGTCACCCCGCCTGAGATCACCAGCTACGGCTGGCGCGACGGCATCCACCCAGCAGTGGTTATGGGGGATACTCTCTTCTGGTTCGGCGGCACCTGGCACTGGGCCGAGTATCAGCGGGTTGACTACGGACAGGGGAAGTGGACGGCGGACGATATGAAGAAGATCTTTGGGGTTATGCTCTATCCTGCGGCTGAGAAAGGCGGCAAGCCCGTCTCCAGCTCCAACCCCTATGTATACATGATCTCTTCCTCCTGTAAGCATCCCGACGTCGCCTTCCAGGTCATCGCCGAAGCCTCCAGCCCTGACCTGGTGGTCAAGCATGCCTTGGAGAGTGGCCACCTGGCTTGGCGGAAAGCCGCCCTTGATGTGGACGCCTATAAAGCGGATGAGTTCACCAGCGGCGTCACGCCCTATCTGGAGTACACCAGCTTTATGCCTGCTCACCCCAGGTGGAACGATTACCTGACTATCTGGTACAACACCATCCAGGGTGTGGAACTGGGCGAACTGACGCCGGAGAAGGCGCTAGACTTCCTCAAGAGCGAGCTCCAGGCAGCCATCGGCGATGAACTGGAGATCGTACCATAGCCCGCCGTTTGATGGTGACGATTCGATCTGGCCTGTCCCCACGGAGAAGGACTCCGGGGGACAGGCCTGCCAGATTGGCCGGAGCAAGCACCGGGGAGGTGCAAATATGGCAACTGAAGCGGCCATGATAGAAGGCCTCCAAAGAAAACCGATCTCTCTCCTCGCCCGCCTCAAGAACATTGCGGTCTACGCGCCCTTTCTAGGTCCTTTTCTCTTCCTAGTGGTGACGTATTTCTTCCTCCCCGTCGTCCTTACCACCGCTCTGTCCTTCACGGGTATGGATAGCAAGATGGAGTGGAACTTCGTCGGGTTGGAGAACTTCAGACGGCTCTTTTCCGACCCCATTATCCCCACCATTGCGCGTAACACCGTCATTTACGTTATCCTCACCTGCGTGTTCAACGTTGGTTTCGGCTTCTTCCTCGCTCTCCTGACCACCTACTTCGTGGAACGAGAGAACATTGGGTTGATCTTTCGCTCGATCTGGCTGTTGCCGCGGATGACGCCCTCTGTCATCTACATCATCATGTGGCAGTGGTTTGTATCTCCCACAGAAATTGGGTTTGTGAACCAGATTCTCCGTGCTTTTGGTCAGCCACCGCAGGCCTGGCTGGCCAGGCAGCCCATGCCCATCCTTATCCTGGTAAACGGCTTCATCGGCGCCTCTTTTGGGATGATCATCTTCTCCGCGGCTATCAAGTCCATCCCCGTGGATCTCATCAGGGCAGCCAGGGTAGATGGCGCCTCCGATTTGGCCATCGTCCGCCGCCTCATTGTGCCCATGTTGAAGTGGCCCATCATGTTCCTCACCATCTGGCAGACCTTATCGCTACTGGCTTCTTATGAATATATCCTGTTGCTAACCGATGGTGGCCCCTTCTACAAGAGCGAGGTGTGGTCTCTGAATGCCTACCATCGGGCTTTTTCCAGCCTGCAGTTTGGCTACGGAGCCTCCATTGCTTTGGTTTTGGTCGTGGTTGGTATCATAGCCACTTTCATCATGTTGAAGCTCTTCGGCTTCCAGCGGTTAATGGAGCCGGCGAGGGCCGGCGCCTGAGCAGCTACAAGACCCAGGAAGATATCTATGTCAGATTCAAAGGTGTCAACAACGGCACCTGCTAAATTCATAGCCAAGGTTTCGCTGTGGGAGAGGATCCGTGTCAGGGTCGGCAAGATCCTGGCCTATACTCTTCTCATCGCCGTGTCGGCTCCCATCGTCGTGATGTATGTCTGGCTCTTCATGCAGTCCATCAGCACACGGGTGTTGCTGGGGTTCGTACCCCAAAAGCTCAGCCTGAACAATTGGCGATTCCTGTGGAGTGAGGTCACCATTGGGGTGAGGACCTACACCAGTATCTGGCCGGTGGTTCTCAATACTTTTCTCTTCGCCATCGGGGTGACATTTTTGGTTGTGCTGGTGAGTGCCTTATCTGGCTTTGCCCTCTCGCGGTTTCAGTTCCGAGGGCGGACCCAACTCACGCAGATGACCATCCTGCTCCATGCCTTCCCCGGCGTGACCCTGCTGATCGCTATTTATTATATCCTTTTCGTCTTCTGGAAAGTGCCGGTTATCGGGCCCATCATCGGGCTGAACAGCATCTGGGGTGTGGTTTTTGTGAAATCCGCGCTGGAGATCCCCATGGCAACTTGGATCGTGAAGGGATTCTTCGATGACATCCCGTGGGACATCGAATGGGCAGCCTACGTGGATGGTTGCAGCCGGCTGCAAGCCTGGCGCAGGGTCATCCTTCCTGTGATCCGGCCAGGCATCGCCTCTGTTGCCATTTTCGCCTTCCTGGCCGGTTGGTCGGAGTTCCTCTATCTGTTCACTTTCATCTTCGAGCAGAGGAACTTTACCCTCTCTCTGTACGTGAAGCAGCTCATCGGAGACTTCAAGTTTGTGGATTATGGGCTCTTGTCGGCTGCCGCTCTGTTTTACATGATCCCGCCTTTGCTATTCTTCCTCTTCACCCAGAAGTCGCTGTTGAGGGTTTCCTTTGGTGGGGTTAAGGGATAAGGAGGAGAGAAGTGCGAGTAGCCCTCAAAGACTTATGCAAGCGATTCGGGAAGGTTGTGGCCGTGGATAATTTGAACCTGGAGGTCGAGCACAGTGAGTTCATCTGTCTGCTCGGCCCGTCCGGTTGTGGGAAGACCACGACGTTGCTTATGGTGGCTGGCATCTACAAGCCCACCAGGGGCTATGTCTATTTCGATGATCGGATAGTCAATGAGCTCCCCCCAAAAGACCGCAACATCGGCATGGTCTTCCAGAGCTATGCGCTCTATCCCCATATGACCGTCTTTGATAACATCACCTTTCCCCTGAAGCTGAAGAAGGTGTCCAGGGGGGAGATGGAGCGGCGGGCCCAGCGAGTGGCGGACATGCTGGGCATTGGGCAGCTCATGGATCGCAAGCCGGCCCAGCTCTCCGGCGGCCAACAGCAGCGGGTGGCTGTGGCGCGAGCTCTGGTCAAGGAGCCGGATATCCTCCTCTTCGACGAACCCCTCTCCAACCTGGATGCCAAGCTGCGGCTGCGCATGAGAGGTGAGCTTAAGCGATTGCAGATGGAGTTAGGCATCACCTCCATCTACGTCACCCACGACCAGGTGGAGGCCATGACCATGGCCGACCGCATCGCGGTGATGAACGAAGGTATGCTGCAGGCTTATGCTTCTCCTGAGCAGCTTTATGACCATCCGGAGACGATGTTCGTGGCCGCCTTCATCGGCAGCCCACCCATGAGTTTCCTCACCATGAACTTCGTTGAACAAGGCGACGGTTTCTACCTGAAAGGGAAGGGGCTGAACCTGCGGCTCCCCGACGAGAAGGGGCAGTTAGCAAAGCGCAACAACGCGCCATCTGAGGTGGTTATGGGCATTCGCCCAGAAGATGTAACCATTGTGCCTGAGGGGGATGTGAGGGCGGAGGTGTATGTAATCGAGCCACTGGGCAGGGAGGACCTGGTCACCTTCCACCTGGATGGCAAGGAGGTACGGGTTTTGACCCCTGCGCCTTTCGAAGGTGAAGTCGGCGAGGTGATGGGTCTTAGCATATACAAGGAGAAGATTCATCTTTTCGACCCCGAGACAGAGAAGTCGCTCCTGAAAGAAGAGTAAGGACAAGGATAGCGAAGAAACCAGCCCCCTTTAACGCTCCAGTTACAGGCAGGGGGCATTTTTGCTTTGAGGACCCGCTCTGCATATAGCAGGCCACTGACTTGCGTCTCTATCAATTATCTATATAATAGCCTGTACCGGATTCCCTGTGGTCGGCCGCCAAGCCGTTCCCGGCCCCGTGGGTTAAGCAGGACGAGGTCTGAGGCCGGCCTGTTGTTTGGAATCCAATAGGAACACGATTGGAGGCTAGTCTATTGAAGATCCAGTTTCTGGGTACAGGGGCGGCCGAGGGTATCCCCAGTTTTGGCTGTACCTGCCCGCGGTGCCAGGTGGCCAGAAAGCAAGGAGGTCACAACGTCCGGCAGCGGGCCTCTGTGTTGATTGAGGCGGCTGGACATTGTATCCTGCTCGATACGCCGCCGGAGATCAGCACGTTGTTGAATCAGGCGGGGGTGTTCGACCTGTCGGCCGTTCTCCTGAGCCACGAACACTTCGACCACATCGGCGGACTCGTGGAGTTTGAGTATTGGAATAGGGTGCTGCCGATCTTCGCCGGTTACGACGTGCTGCCTAAGCTTCGACTGACTCCACGCCTGGAAGAGCAGGCTCTCCTCTCCGGCTTCTATTCTCACACCTGGCTGCACTTCGGCGACCTGAGGGTGATGCCCTTCAAAGTCATCCACCATGTTCCCTGTTATGGCTTCGCTTTCGAGGAGGGGGACAGGCGGGTTCTTCACTTCAGTGATTCCGGCCCTGAGTTGAGCAAGCTCCACCGCCATCTGCTGGAAGGGGCCGATGTGGCTATCTTTCATACTCCGACCTTTGAGCCGCACCGTAGCCACATCAGCGTTCAGGAGGTTCTCTCCCTGGTGCAAGATTATTCCATTTCCCAGGTGGTGATCACCCACATCAACCATAACAATCTCCTGCATGAAGAACTGGTGGAGAGGACTGCTCCTTACGGCATAACAGTGGCCTACGATGGCCTGACATTGGAGGTCTAACGTGAAGATTCCATCATCGGAACTTGGCATGTTCTGCTCACTGACGGAGACAGGGCTATGAGTATCAAAGGCATTGGCATCAACGCTGACTCTTCGCGCATTGATGGCAATTTAGAGGTATTGAGAGAGGATCTGGCCTGTTTCCAGCGTGCGGGCTTTGACTATGTGGAGATCCCGGTCCACGGGGTGGATGCCATTCTCAACGGCAGGCTCAATCCCAGGCAGGTCAAGAGGGTCAAGGAGGTGCTGGCCAGGTTCGATCTCCAGTACACCGTGCATTGCTCGGATTGGCTGAACTTGATGGATGCCGACGAATTTCCGCTGCACAAAAGCAATTTCGAGGCCAGCATCGAGTTCGCGAGCGAGATCGGTGCCGAGATACTAGTTTACCATAGCGGCAGGGTAGAGCTTGAAAACGAGTACCTGGGGCAAGCAGCCCTTACCAGAGAGTTGCTCTCCCTTCCTGATCGCGCCCTTGTCAGCGAGCAGGAGCGGCGGGAGCGGGAGACTCTGGCTGAGCTGGCGGACTTCGCCAAGGAAAGAGGGGTAACTATCTGCGTGGAAAACGCTGACCCCAGGGTGGATGAGGAGGCCCTGTGGGAGCTGGCCAGGAGGGTGCGCGTGAAGGGTATTGATCTCTTTTACCGCATCGCTCCCGGCGGAGACATTGCTCTCTACAACTATGGAGGCATGATCAGCCGCCTGGTTGAGCAGGTTAAAGGGGTGGGTAAGGAAAACGTGGGCATCACTTTTGACTTCGGCCACGCCTACATCGCTTCACACTACTATGGCTTCGATTTCCTTGATTCCATTGAGCTGGCCAGGCCGTTTATCAAACACGTTCATGTCCACGACGATTTTGGCAGGCCGGCAGGAGTTGATAGGAGGCAGATCGTCCTGATTTCGCAGGGGAAGGGAGACCTTCACATGCCCATAGGCTGGGGCGAGATCCCCTATCGAGAGGTCTTCTCCCGCCTGAAGGGGTACGAAGGCGTGGTGTTGCTGGAGCTCAAACCGCGCTATCGCCCTTACTTGGAGGAGGCCCTGCAAGAGACGCGAAGACTCTTGGCAGAGTGCGGGGTTGAATAGGGAGGGAAAGAATGGACTTGATCGTAGCCATTGTCGGGGATGAGGACGCGGGGAGGGTGACCGAGGCTCTGGCGGAGAGGGATTTCAAATCCACCAGGATCAGCACTGCCAGCGGGTTTCTGAAAATGAGCAATACTACGCTTTTGATAGGAGTGGAGAGCGACCAGGTGGACGAGGTGATGGAGATCATCAAGGCCAATTGCCGCTCTCACGTCGAACTCGCTCCTCCATTATCACCCAATAACCATCTGGGGCCTCCGGCATTCCCGGTGGAAAAAAAGGAGGTGGAAGTCGGCGGAGCGGTCGTTTTCGTTTTGGGCATCAAGAGATTCGAGAAGCTATGAGAGAGCGTTCGAAAACCTTTTGCCCGGACTTCCTGGTGATCGGTCACGTGACCAGGGATTTGCAGGAGAATGGTTTCACCATCGGGGGAACGGTGACCTTTGCCTCCCTGACAGCCCGCAATCTGGGGCAGCGAACCGCTGTGGTCACCAGGGCCTCTCCTGATCTGGAGCTGAATCCTCTCTACCAGGGTATTGAGGTGCTTCGCCTACCCTCCCCGGCGACCAGCACTTTTCAGAATGTCTATTCCGTTAACGGTGTGCGTACCCAGTATATTCGCGCTGTGGCAGATCCGATCAGGGCAGAGGATATCCCTCTGGCCTGGCGAGAGGCCAAGGTTGTCCTGTTGGGCCCTCTGACCAACGAGCTGGAGGGGGGCATTGCCAGGATATTTCCCCATTCGTTGATCGGAGTCACTCCACAGGGTTGGATGCGCCACTGGGATGAGGACGGTCGGGTCTTCCCTAAGCCCTGGGAAGATGCGGCCAAGGTTCTGGACTACGCCAGGGTGGTGGTCTTCAGTGAAGACGATGTGCAGAGGGATGAGAGCGTCATCCAGACCTATGCCCGCCAAGCGGAGATCCTGGTGGTCACCATGGGTGCGAGGGGAGCAAGGGTCTATCACCGGGGCGAGATGCGCCATTTTCCCGCCTTCGAGACCATCGAGGTGGATCCAACTGGCGCGGGCGACGTCTTTGCCGCCGCCTATCTCATCGAGCTGGCGAGAAGCGGTGACCCCTACGCGGCAGCGCACTTCGCCAACTGCGTGGCTTCGTTTGTCGTGGAGAAACCAGGAGCGGAGGGCATCCCCACTCTGGAGCAGGTGGAACGAAGGCTAGCGAAGGGAATTAGAGATTAGAAAAGGAGGTCAACTGATGAAAGCGTTAGTTTTAAATGCCAAGTGGGAGCCCCGCGAGGGGTACGAACTCTCGGAGTTCGAGAAGAGGACGGGCAAGGCCATTACTGGCAATGCCATCTGGCGTTACCCGGAGCTCAAGGTGCAGGAAGTGGAAGAGCCCACCATCAAGCCAGACCAGGTGCTCATCCGGGTTAAGGCCTGTGGAGTGTGCGGCTCCGACATGCACTTCTACGAGACCGACGAGGATGGCTATATCCTCTACCCCGGCCTGACCAAGTTCCCCACCATCATCGGCCACGAGTTCTCAGGCGAGATAGTCGAGGTGGGAAGCGAGGTCGAGGATCTGGAGGTGGGTGACATGGTCACCGCCGAGGAGATGATCTGGTGCGGCCACTGCTTCCCCTGCCGCAACGGCTTTCCCAACCACTGCACCAACCTGGAGGAGATAGGCTTCACCATCCCCGGCGCTTTCGCCGAGTACATCGCCGTCGGGGCCAGGTATTGCTGGAAGCTCAACGCCCTGATGGATCGCTACGGCAATGAGGATAAGGTCTACGAGGCTGGGGCTCTGACGGAACCCTCCAGCGTGGCCTACAACGCCGTCTTCGAGCGGGCTGGCGGTTTCCGTCCAGGGGCCTACGTGGCTGTCTACGGCCTGGGTCCCATCGGCTTGGCAGTCACGGCTGAGTGCAAGGCTGCGGGCGCAGCCAGGGTCATTGGCTTCGAGCTCTCTGCCAACCGGCGGAAACTGGCGAAGAAGGTGGGGGCTGATTACGTGTTTGACCCCCGCGAAGTGACCCCTCACGAGGTGGTGATGGAGCTCACCGAGGGGCAAGGGGCTGACCTGCACGTGGAGGCCGCCGGGGCTCCG
The DNA here is from genome assembly GCA_964602575.1 of uncultured Anaerolineae bacterium. Lineage (GTDB taxonomy): Bacteria > Chloroflexota > Anaerolineae > VGOG01 > VGOG01 > CAZRSI01. The sequence continues at coordinate 1,388 of CAZRSI010000081.1, read as the reverse complement.
CACCTGACGGTGCCCGAGATGGAGAAGTCGCTGGCCATCAACGGTAAGATCGTCCAGATCGGGCGGGCAGCTACGCGGGTGCCCATGTACCTGGAGACCTTACAGGTGCGGCGCGGCCAGGTCTTTGGATCGCAGGGCCACTCCGGCCATGCCATCTTCCCCAGCGTCATCCGCATGATGGCCTCTGGGCTTATTGACATGACCCAGATCATCACCGCCCGCTACAACTTGGACCAGGCGGTGGACGCCATCGCCAAATCGGTGAGCAGGGAGGATGGGAAAATCATGGTTAAACCATAAGGAGGACGGCGGGAATGTCCCGAAAAGTTAACGTAGGCATCATCGGGGCAGGCAGGATAGGCAAGCTGCACGCCGAACACCTGGCTTATCGAATCCCCGACGCCAACGTCCTCGCCATAGCGGATATCCGCCTGGAGGCTGCTCAGAAGTGTGCGGCCGAGTTCCATATTCCGTCTGCCATCCAGGATTATCGGGAGATCATTGAGAATCCGGACATCGAGGCAGTGGTCATCTGCTCCAGTACCGATACCCATGCCCAGTTCATCGAAGAGGCAGCCGCCGCCGGCAAGCACATCTTCTGCGAAAAGCCCATTGACTTCGACCTGGCCAGGATCGATCGGGCTCTGGAGGCGGTAGAAAAGGCGGGGGTGAAACTGCAGATTGGATTCAACCGGCGATTCGATCCCAACTTCAAACGGGTGCATGAGATGGTGGCCGCGGGCAAAATCGGCACGCCCCACATTCTGCGCATCACCAGCCGCGATCCCGAACCGCCTCCCATCGGATACATCAAGGTCTCCGGCGGCATCTTCCTGGATATGACCATCCATGACTTCGACATGGCCCGTTACCTAATTGGCAGCGAGGTAAACGAGATCTATGCGGCCGGCGGAGTGATGGTGGATCCAGCCATTGGTGAGGCAGGCGACATTGACACGGCGGTGATCACCCTTCGCTTTGAGAACGGCACCATCGGCACCATTGACAACAGCCGAAAGGCGGTTTACGGCTACGATCAGCGCGTGGAGGTGTTTGGCTCCGAGGGTATGGTAGTGGTTGCCAACAAGACGCCCGACACCGCAGTCTACAGCAATGCTGAAGGCGTCCACTCCTCGTTGCCCTTGTTTTTCTTCGTGGAACGCTATACCGATTCCTACATCGCGGAGATGCAGGCCTTCATCGAGTGCATCCAGCAGGACAAGACGCCGCCGGTGACTGGCCTTGATGGTCGCATTCCGGTGGTGATGGGCTATGCGGCCAAGAAATCGTACGAGGAGAACCGTCCGGTAAAATTGAGCGAGGTTGGGAACTAGGTAGTGTTCCTGTTCAATTGAGATAATTTGTGGCATACTATCAGCCAAATTCAT
>CAZRSI010000080.1:8253-11299 GCA_964602575.1 uncultured Anaerolineae bacterium | reverse complement strand
ACTGGCGACGAGAAGAGGAGATATTGGAGGGACACCCCACACCCCCCGACCTGCTGCGCAGGCCCTCAAATTGTGTGATTTGACTAGCGACTGACTTTGGTATACAATAATATGTCAGATGGTCGAGTTGATCGGGTAGTCGGATGGTCGAGTGGTCAAATGGTCGGATGGTCAGCGCTGAATCGGGGACCGCCTGACCAAAGACCACCCGACCAAGGACCAATTGACCAAAGGAGGGCATCATGATTCTGAAAGGTAAGCTTCACGCGGAATCCCCAATCTATAGAGGAAATGCTCGTAAAACCCTTTTCACCAGGGATGGAGACGGAACCCACCGATTGGTCTCGTTGGCGGGAGAGATCGCTGGCACAGCCGAGGCCTTGATGGACGCCTTCATCGGTCAATCGCGCCGGGGCGATAACATCGGCCTGCTAGATCGAATGTGGTTGCGACTATACGACTCGCCTATGCCCAAAAGGCTTATCACCAGAGTCGAGTGCAAGTTACAGGAAGATAGCTATCCCCGCGACCGCTTCTTCGATTTGCGTATGGGCATCAGGCTGGACGAGGACCGTTGGGCTGCCATAGCGAATGCCAATTACAAAATGGAAACGCTATTCCGCCGTTGTGTCTTCGATTTCACCATGCATGTAAACGATTCGGTGCTACAGCAGGGTGAGAATGCTGCCCAGTTGTACTACGTTCTACGGGAAATGCAAGAAGGACGCTTCTGGTTTGGAGCCGGGAAAAGCAAGGGACTAGGACGGCTTCGCCTGGAAATGGACGTGCCGTTCTCCCCTCCTGAAACGCCTTCCCACCTGAATTCGGGCGCCAATCACCTGAGAGTATCCCTGAGTTTTGACGCTACGAACCCCGTTTTGGTCGGTTGGAACTGGGGTAAGGTGGATCCTGAGATGCCCTCCTTTGCTGCTATCGAGGGTCGCCTGCTGGTAGGAGCCATGCGTGATCTGCCAGACCCCATCCGCGAACGGCTGGAGATGGGATTGGCAGGGCCGATTCTTAGCCCGGAAGACTGGAAGCGAAAGCTTGCTGAGTACCTCCCCAGGGTCATTGCCATCTGGTTGAGGGAACAATCCATCCGAGAAGTGGAGGTCTGGACCCTGTCAGCGCAAGCTTTGGCCAAGCTGGGCAAGGGAAAATACCCTCTATCCAAGAAACTGCGGGAACGAGTTCAGCATCTGGTGGATGAGCCCTTCCCCAGCAAAGAGGCGGCTGAGGCCGCTTTTGCAGAAGCGCTGGAAGACAAAGCTAACATGGCCAGACGCATCGTCAAAGTGATGGAGCGCAAAACTCAGATCAGCCAGGAGCTCAACCGCCAGGCATGGCAGGAGGCCGCTGAAACCTTGGGGCTGGATGTCGCCCTGGGCGACCGCCTCGCCGAGCAGATTCAAAGCGAGGCAGCCATGATAGAGACCCTGGCCCCCGCCTGCCAAAGGATTCTCCCCCGTTTCTACCAGCAGGTGGACCAGCAAGTGCGGCTGCTGCAAAGCGATGCCTGGGTGGACGCGGAGATCGCTACCCGCGAGGAACACATAAAAATCAAAGAGATGCTGCTCCAGGGCAAGATTGACGAATACCAGTGGGGCAACCCGGACCTGGTTCCAGAAGGTATCCGCCCCGCCACGTGGCGGGAATTCGTTGAAGCCCACCGCCGGGTGGAATTCCGCCACATGCTGCACCCCAGAAACTTGAAGAAGAGCATCACCAACGACGAGAATTTCATCGCCTTCCTGAAGGCTTATCGCGACCGCGTTCGCCAGGAACTGGGCCAGCCTTACCATATTGACTTCCGAGCCGGCGGCCCGTCCAACCGAGAGATCTCCCGCAAGTACGGCAAGCCCTACGACACCATGTTCATGCGCATGCTATCATGGGCGCCCTCTTCACAGGAGGAGGGAGCCTGGGAGATCTACATTCCCGGCAGCACCATCAAGGGGGCTTTCCGGAAACGAGCCTCCCAGGTGTTGAGAACGCTCTGGGGTGAGTCGGCCAAGACTAACCACGTGCTGAACCGTCTCTTCGGCGCTGAGGGACAGAGGGGGTTAGTCTTCTTCTCCGATGCCTATCTGACAGACCCGCTGGATCCAGAACGGGCCTGGTGTTCAATGGACGGGGTTAAAATGGACCCCAGAACGGGCCAGCCAATAGAGGCGGCCAAGCGCGATTATCTCTTCGCCTATGGAGACCAACTCAGATTCCAGCTCCAGTTGGATGTTCAGGACATCGGAGAGCAGGATTTGGAGGCCATGACTCTCCTGTTCCACCTGCTCCAGGATTTTCAGAGAGGTGACATCCCCCTGGGTGGCGAGAAGACCAGCGGGTTCGGTTGGGTCAAGGCAAGGGTCTCTAAACTCACGTGGCTGACAACGGACCCGAACGGGGTGGGAGAGAAGCTGTTTGGGGAACGGACTCTGACCCAGGATGGTATCTGGCAGAGGCTGGACCTGGAGGGAGAGGCGGCCGCCAGCGCCCTGCAGATGATTAGCCCGCTCGCTCCGGAGCGAGAACCCTCTCTGGAACCACCTAAAGCCGAGGCCGGCTTCATCTCGCACCGCGCTTTCGGCGGCTACTGCGGCACGCTGGTCGTGGAGGCTGAGGTACTGACCCCCCTCCATATCCGAGAGAGTGGCGAGCCGTCCTTCACAACCACTCTTGACGATGGCCCTGTGAACGGTTGGGACTTCTTCGCCATGGCCCCTCCCGAAGCTGCCCACCGAGGCGCGAGCAAAATCTACGCCATCCCCAGCCACAGCATCAAGGGGATGCTACGCCATATCTACGCCATCGCCAGCGACGCCCGCGAGCCAAGTCTCGACATCAGCGACTTGAATCCAGCGGATAGCCTGTTCGGCTGGGTGGGCACAGGACCCAACCAGGCCATCATGGGACGTCTCTCCTTCGGCTTTGGCCTGTTCCAGGAGCCGGAGCTGGCCTGGTTCAAAGTACCGTACCCCTACGGGGAGTGGCAATACAGCGGGGGGCAATGGCAAAGTGTGCCCGGCGGTTCTGCAACCTTGCACCTCAT
>CAZRSI010000080.1:0-8153 GCA_964602575.1 uncultured Anaerolineae bacterium | reverse complement strand
GCCGAATTGTTGGCCACATTGGAATATCTCGCCACCAAGCCCGATCTCTTCCCCGCTGGAGAGGGGATCGGGCCACCTTTTTCCGCCCTAGACGGCCCATGCCAGCGATGCTGGGTCTATCCTCGCCTCTCTTCGCCCCAGCAACCTTATTGCCAGACATGCCAAGCGATCCTGGCCAGAGCCAGTAAGTTAGGTTATGTCTCCCGTCAATCCATCGTTGTCTGGGGCTTCGTCAACCGCCTGTCGAAGCTGTTGCGAATGGGCGAGGGCTTCAGCGATCGGCATATCCTGGGCGCCTATGTTCGCGACGAGAACCATTTCTTGCTGATGATGCCCAGACGCGAGTTAAAGCCATGGCTGCGCGAACTCACCCTCTACCATGGCCCCGATCTCAAGGGCCTGCTCCAGATATTTCCCACCACAGGAATGGGAAGGGGAGTGGACATGGCAGACGTGCTTTGCAGAGCCATCCATCACGAGATGCGCTTCCCCATGGACCAATTGCGCGTACGCTTCTATTCCGCGCCCCATCAGATCATGAAGCCCCACACCCGCGACCAACAGGGGTTGCTCACTTTCGAAGTCTCCGAGTTCTTGAGCCTGCTGGAGATGGCTGCCGTCTTTCGGACTATACTATATCCCCAGGAGCAACAGTTGCTCTACGAATTGGTGAATTTGGAGGACGCCAGCGAGAAGCAGTTCTACTGGGGCAGGTTCTTAGGGATGCTGAGTCAGGAGGCCAAAGACATGCTGAACGCTTGGAGGATTCGGCAATGGCCCAGGAATCGGATTCAATTGCTATATGAACTTGTTGATTATGTGGCCTTTTATCAAACCGATTAAGCTGATCCGTTACTTAATAGTGTGGCGGGTCACAGGTTCATTGGTGCGCTTGCCGAGGTGCCCATCCGCCGAGTTGTCTCTCGTTTTAGGAACCGCCATCGCCAACCGTCTTCCAACTCGGGAGGCCGCTCCCTGGCACAAAGCTCTGGCCCCCTGGGATGAGTACGGTGGCCTCTCCCTCGTGGGGAGGAAGAAGCCCGCCCGATTGCCAGAGGTATCCTGGCCAATTGAGGCAGTATTGTTTGTCTATCCGGGCAAACGGACCTATGGCCAGGGGGAACCGATTCTGTGGGAACTCAAGCTCCTTGGGGAGAGCGCGGACCATGGCCTTTTTCTAGAGGTGATTTTGCCGGCCATGGAGGAAGTGGGAAGCACTCTTGATCCCAGATGGCAACACCGGAATGTGCTGTGGGGCCGATTCGACATCCATGCAATCTACGTGGCGCGGGGTCCCCAATGGGAGCCCATAGTGACTGACGGGCGGCTGGACCTGAGCTACCAGGCAACGCCCGTTCAATGGGCCGAGGGCCTGACTTTTGAACAAAGGTCAGAGCGCATATTCGACCGGCTGACTTGGATCACGCCCTTTGACCTGGCTAACGCCAGTGGTGAGCCCGGCAGGGGAAAGAAGATCCAGCCTCACGAGGTGCCCACCTTGCAGAGCATACTGGAATCCTTGCTGGCTCGCATGAGCCAATTGTTGCCCGGCAAACACCATACCCCGGAAGATTTATGGAATGTCCTGAGCGAAGAAGATCGGGCCTCATTCCAGGAGGTTGTGGAACAAGCAGCTCGCATCCCTGTTCATCGCTACAATTTGAAACCTGCCCCCAAACGTGGGCCGGGACGCTGGATAGGCACGCAAACTTTCCCGTCTATTCCTCATCCTATCATCCCCTATCTTGAACTGGCATCCATTCTCCACATCGGAAAACAGACCCACCTGGGGTGTGGCACGTTCATCGTGAGTTGACCCCCTCCGTTGAGGCCATCAAGACAAAAACACCTCGCCTTGGCCTGGGCCACGACGAGGTTCTCTATCCTTCGACTGAACAAAACATGCTTGACGCTTTGTCTGACGACTACCCTGCCTTGTCTCCAAACAAGCTGGTGAAATCGCCGTCGAAATCCCTTAGGAACTCGTGAATGTCCAGGACATCATCAGCACTGATTTGGGGCATCTCTTGGAAACGAGCCCACTCCTCAGGAGTCAGGTCACTGACCAACTCCGTCTTCTCTTCCCTGACCATCACCAAGATCAGGCCCCTGCTGCCACAATGGCTGCACCTCACGGCTGCAATCCATATGTCATTGCGATGATCCACTATTCGGACATCATCCGCTTCGTAATGATGCTGACAAACAGCACAGGGGATATTTGCTACCAAGTGTCGGAGGATCTCGCGTTCCTCATCCAACTCGATTGCCATAGCCTCTCCCTCCCTATTCTTCTCGCTCAACAACCACTGTAACCTCGGGTATCACCTCGGGCGCGAGCTTGATAGGGACTTTGTGAACGCCCAACTCGTGGATGGGGCCTTTGAGCAGCACCTTGCGCTTATCGAAAGTATATCCTGTTTGGCGCTCAAGGGCCTCGACGATATCAGCACTGGTTATGGAGCCATAAAGCCTGCCCTTCTCCCCGGCCTTAGCCTTAAAAGTCAACGTCAACTGCCACAGAATCTCAGCCAGGGACGCGGCCTTCTCCGCAGCTCGCTGTTGTCGCTTTGCCTGAACCCTCTTTTGCAACCGGGCCTGCTTCATAGCTCCTTCCGTAGCTGGCACAACCAGCCCTTTGGGGATCAGGAAATTGCGTGCGTAGCCATCGGCTACTGTTTTGATCTCTCCAGCTTTACCTAGATTCTCCACGTCTTGGGTCAAGAGTACTTTCATGTTCACCTCACTTTCGTAAAGGGTATTGAAACACCGCTTCAATGCCTTGCCCCAATGCAGCCACTCGTTAGTACTACAACCGCAGATGCCCAAGGTGACTGTCACCTGTCACCTCTTGCCCCTCAAAGAGGGAAGTGCGGTTGTAATGCTGGAGACAAGTCGCGAAGCAGGCAATGGGGTTCGCGTCCAATAATACACCAAAACAAGGAAAAGCTCAAGTCAGGCCCCCATTTGCGCTAAGTACAACCTTCCTTCTTGCCTAACCTCCGGCCGATTATCCATGCCAGGCGGCAAGCCCAGCTCTGGGCGATTTCTTGCGGTCTACAGAGCTTACTCTGGTGGTTTCCCAAAGATGATGATCTCTCCGAAGGGACGCTCCTGTTGAACTTCCATGCCTTTCAGCTTGATCAGTTCCAGGACGGCCAGGAAGGTGATGATTATCTCCAGGCGCGAGGCCGCCTGATCCAGCAAGTGGCTAAAGCTGACCCTTCCGAGTTTGCCGAGCTTTTCCTCGATGAAGGCCATCTTCTCGGCAACTGTGATGGTGATGGGTGATACCACCTCGGATACCGAGGGCGCGGGGGGGTGTACGTTTAGTGCGCGGCGCACAGCCTCCACCAGATCGGCTAGCGAAACATCCCCCAGGTGGACGGGCCTTTCCAGTTTCGGTGGTGGAGCCAGGCGCACATAGGTCCGGAAGCCCATCTCCTCCCTCTGCTTCAGGGCCTCCGCTGCTGCCTTGAACTTCTTGTATTCTATCAGTTGACGCGCCAGTTCCTCGCCTACATCTTCTTTCTCTTCTTCAGAGACTCTCGGCGGTCGAGGCAATAGCATTTCGGATTTGATGAGCAACAGCCTGGCCGCAATGACCAGGAAGTCCGCCAGGATCTCGGCGTTCAATTCCTCCAGCAAGCTGATGTATTCCAGGTACTGATCAGTTACCTGAGCCAGGGAAACCTTAGTGATGTCCAGCTCCTCTCGCTCGATCAGGTGAAGCAGGAGATCGAGTGGCCCTTCGAAGACGGGAAGCTTGACTTGGTATGGTTGTGTTTCTATCCCCATGATTCAGTGATCGGTATTCAGTGATCAGTGATCAGTAGACTGATGACTGGTTACTGATGACTGATCACCGATCTTTGCTGCCGGAGGAAGTACTTGTTCGCTTCCGCAGCAACAGCCGGCAGCAGAATGAGAGGGGTCATAACCATCCACTCTCTCAGGCTCAGGAGGGTGGTATCGAAGATGGGGTCCAGGAAGGGTACGTAGATGATAGCCAGCACGATGGCCAACGAAGCCAGCACTGCCCACTGCATCCACTTGTTGGAAAACACTCCGATGTCCCACAGAGAATACCGTTCTGACCTGGATGTGTAGGCCCGGAAAAGCTCCGAGATGGATAGCGTTGCGAAAGCCATGGTCTGGGCTGCTGCGAGGTTGTTTGGAAATCGGTGCAAGCCGATGATGAAAGCGGTAAGGGTGGCGGCGGTGATGGCCACTGTCTGGACGGCAATGCCCCGTATCATCTCCCGGTTGATCACCGGCTCATCCGGCCGGCGGGGTGGCCGTTTCATGATGTCGGGGTCGCCCTTCTCCATTCCCAAGGCCAGGGCAGGCGCGCCATCGGTCACCAGGTTGAGCACCAGCAACTGGATGGCAGTGAGGGGCACCGGCCAGCCAGCGAGCATGGCCAGAAAGATGGTCATAATCTCGCCCACGTTGCAGGAGAGGAGGTAGTAGACGAACTTGCGGATGTTGGAGTAGATGATGCGCCCCTCTTCCACCGCGGACACAATGGAGGCATAGTTGTCATCGGTGAGCACCATGTCCGCCGTTTCCTTGGAGACGTCGGTCCCGGTAATGCCCATGGCTACCCCTATGTTGGCTCGCTTGAGAGCCGGGGCGTCGTTGACGCCATCGCCCGTCATGGCTACTATATGGCCGCGCTTCTTTAGGGCCTCCACGATGCGTACCTTGTGCTGAGGTGAGACCCGGGCGTAGACTTCTACCTCCTCCACCATGTCGGTGAAGGTCTCGTCATCCAGTTGATCGAGCTCAGCGCCGGTCAGCACGCGCCCGTCCGGCGTGAGCAGGTCCAGCTCCTTGGCGATAGCTACGGCTGTGTTCTTGTAATCGCCGGTGATCATGATGGTCTTGATGCCGGCCTGCCGGGCCACTTTGATGGCTTCCCTTACCTCGGGACGGGCCGGATCTATCATGCCGATGAGGCCAACAAAAGTCAGGTCCCTTTCAATCTCCTCGACACTTGGGTTCTTGGGAACCTCTGGGAGGGGGCGATAGGCTACTCCCAGCACGCGGAGGGCGTTGGAAGATAGCGCTTCGTTTACCTCCAGGATTCGTCGCCGCCTCTCGGCCGTAAGTGGCCGTTCCTGGCCGTCCTCGATAACTTTCGTACACAGCCCGATGATGATATCGGGCGCTCCCTTGACGTAGGCTACGTAGTTTCCCCACTTGGGGTCGGGGTGGATGGTGGTCATTCTTTTGCGTTCGGAGTCGAAGGGGATCTCCGCCAGGCGGGGATAGTCTCGCTCCAGCTCTTCCCTCCAGAAACCGGCCTTGGCCGCAGCCACCACCAGCGCGCCCTCGGTGGGATCGCCCACCATACGCCAGCTGTCACCGTTATCGGGGTCTGGCTCCAGCCGAGCGTCGTTGCACAGGAGGCCGGCCCGCAGGAGCAAGTTCGAGCCCGGATAGCCACTCAGGTCTACGGGGCGCCCATTGTCGGAAAATTCGCCCACCGGCTTGTAGCCGTCCCCGCTGATGCTGAGAATGGTTCGGTCAACATACATCTGCATGGCCCTCATCTTGTCCTGGGTGAGGGTGCCTGTTTTGTCGGAGCAGATAGTGGTGGCGCTGCCCAGCGTTTCCACGGCAGGGAGCTTTCGGATCAGAGCGTGGCGTTTGATCATCTCCTGCATTCCCAGGGCCAGGACAATGGTGACCACGGCTGGCAGTCCCTCCGGAACGGCAGCGATAGCAAGGCTCACCGCCACCATGAACATGTCCACGATGGCCTGCTTGAAGGTGTTCAGGTAGGCTAGCGGGCCGCCATCTGGCTGGAAAATCATCGCCACGTTGGTGTCCCGCAGCACACCGATAACGAACACGAGTCCACACACCGTCAGGCAGCCGATGCCCAGCCATTTGCCCAACTGATCGAGTTTGACCTGGAGGGGGGTCGGCTCCTCCTCATAGGACTGGATCATCTCGGCGATGAGGCCGATCTCGGTGTTCATCCCCGTAGCTACCACGATGCCCTTGCCCCGTCCGTAGCTGACCACGGTGCCCATGAAGGCCAGGTTACGGCGGTCGCCTAAAGGCAGGTCCTCTTTGAGTACCAGCTCGGCGTCTTTCTCCACCGACACCGACTCCCCCGTCAGCGGTGCTTCTTCGATGCGCAGATTCACGCTCTCGACCAGGCGTACGTCGGCAGGCACGTAGTTGCCCGTCTCCAGGATGACCACGTCGCCGGGCACCACCTCGCGGGCGGGGATAGTGAGCAGGTGTCCATCGCGAAGCACCTGGGCATTGGGGGCGGCCATCTTCTGCAGGGCAGCCAGGGCCTCCTCGGCTTTGGACTCCTGAATTACCCCCAGGATGGCATTGAGGATCACAATGGCCATGATGGCCCCTGAGTCCAGGTATTCACCCAGCAAAAAAGATACAATGGCCGCAACGATGAGGATCAGTACCAGAAACTGGTTGAACTGGTCCAGCAACATTTTCCAGAAGCTTGGTCTGGGTCGTTCCTGGAGCTCGTTGGGCCCGTACTGTTCCAATCGGGCCTGGGCTTCCTGCGCGGTCAAACCGCGCTTGAGATCGGTGCCCAGAGCTTCGGCCACCTCTTCAATGGTTTTGGTGTGCCAGGCGGATTGCGGAGAGCTCACTTCGGTATTCTGTCCCTCCTTGAGTTGTGATGAGCAGGCCACCTTGTTGTCCTTCTCTTAGGTCAGCTCACCAAGGCGATGAGGGGCGTGAGGGTAAGGGGGCTGACCAGGGTGGAGAGGAAAACCACGCTGGTTACCAACTCTGGCCTGGCATCGAACTCGATGGCCAGCAGAGTAGTTGTCACAGCGGTGGGCATACTGGCTTCCACCAGGCAGGCTTGTAGCGTCGGGCCTGTCAAGTTCAGCAGATGGGCCAAGGGCCAGGCCATAACAGGAGTCACCATCAGCTTGATGAAAGTGGCCAGGACTGCAAGCTTGATCCCTTGGGTGAGGCGCGTATCCGCTAATTGCATTCCCAGAAGCAAGAGCATAAGGGGAATGGCCGCTTTGCCCACCATCTCCACTGCCTTGAAAACGGGCGAACCCGTTACATCCAGGTTCACCAGGTTCATCATGATGGCCAAAAGCACAGCGTAGACCATTGGCACCTTGAAAACATTGGACAAAGCGTTTAGGGCCCTGGCTTTCCCCCTGGAGGCCAGATAGATGCCTATGGTGTTTATTAGCACGCTACTTACCACAAAATAGATGATAGCCCGGGCCAGGCCCGCTTCGCCAAAGGCCAGCAGATTGACCGAGAGGCCATAGTTGCCGGCATTGACGAAGATAGTAGCCAGCAGGAACGCGCTCTCCAGGCCCCTATCGAAACGCAAAACCTTGGCCGCAGCCCAGGCGACCAAGGCCATGACCAAAGTGATCATGAACTCGAAGCCTGCGATGGTCCAGAACTCCTCGCCACTAAGGGTGGACTGGACAAGGGATGAGAAAACCAGGCACGGGCTGAGGACATAGAAGGTGGTTCTGGACACCGACTTTATCTCGATTCTCAGCGTGCGTTTAAGGGCATAGCCGAGGCCGATAGTGATGAAAACCGGCACGATGTTGTTGTAGAATATGACGGAGAGTGCCTTTATCATTCGTTGATGTCGGAGAAGTCGTCCAGAGAGATGTCAGCAAGGCTGTACGAAAACTCCAGATACCCCAGAGCCTCCTCTATGGCTTCGCGCAAAAACTCGTCCCCCTCTTCGTAACACGCATAGAGAATGCGGCGTGCCTCGTCTCCCCCGATCTGCCCTAGAGCCCAGATAGCGGCTTCTTGCACCTCCCGGTCGGAATCATTGGTAAGGTGCGCTAAGATGGGTATAGCAGCGGAAAGCTCCAGTTCACCACAGGCCACGGCTGCTTCGTAGCGCACCTCCGGGTTGGGGCTTTGCAGTTCACCGATCACTAAGTCTGCCCAGTAGGGATCGGCACTGCGTCCCATGGCGAAGATTGCGCTGACACGCATCCTCTCATCATCGTCATAGTAAGCAGACTCGATGATCCCCCGCACTTCCTCCTCGCCGGAGTAGGAGATGGCCTCAATTGCCCTTCGTCGCACCTCGATGTCTTCATATGGGGAGCGGATGATCTCCAGCAGCGCTGTTCGGACTTTGTCAAAGTGCTTGGCCC